>JAYSYN010000170.1:0-40215 GCA_043727575.1 Fimbriiglobus sp. | reverse complement strand
TGCTAGTGCCCCGTCGCTGCCGCGGTACAAGAATATGGCAGGCATCCCGACAGTTGAACGTCCGTATCGGCTGAGCTGGCGTTGCAATTTTCCGGGGTCGGCTCCGTCCTGTCGCGAAGTCGGTAACCGCAAGTGGCGTGGATCGACATCTAAAAGCTCACGTTGGTTCATACCTAGGACGTTACCCGTATCTCGCCGACGGTACAAGAACTACAGAACTACTTCTTCGGAACCTCCGTCACGGTGATCGTCAGCGGTGAGGTCGTCATCACCACGTCCTTGCCGTTGACCTTCGCAGTACCTTTGAACTGCATCGCCGTGGCTCCGGCGGGGACGGTCACGGGGATGTTCAATTCGACGATAGCTTCGGATTCTGCTTTCTTGATCGGGACGAGCTTCGGCACCGCCATGGCCGGGACCGTGACCACCGCGATAGTGATCTCTTCGGTGAACTTCTCGCCGCGCTTCGCGACGATCTTTCCCTTCAGCACGCCGCCTTTGACGACCGTGACCGCGTCCAGTTTCAGTTCCAATGCGAACGGCGGCTCCGGGACGATGGCCACCGCGACCTGCGTCGTCACTTCTTGAGGCGGGTTCGGCATCCCGCCCAGCGCGGCTTTGGCAAGGTCGATTGAGGCGAGCACTTTGACCACCGGCTTGCCGTCGATCATCGCCTTCGCTTCGATGCGGCCGACGTACGCCCCGAGTTTAGTCCCCGGCTTCGCGGCGATGTTCAAGAACAACGGCGCTTCGGGCTTGGGATTGGCCGCGGGGGGAATCGTCAGGGTGCCGGTCACGCCGTCGACGCCGACGAACGTCAGATCCACCGCCGCGGCGAAGCCGTTGGCGCGGACGATCCCGGCGATCGGAATTTTGCCGCCGGCGCCGAGCGGGACTTCGGTGCGGTCCAACCCGAGGGTCACGGCGAAGTCGGGCGATACCGCTTGCACCGAGAGGTGGTAAACCTCGTTCGGGCCATGCACGTAGTTCGTTTGTTCGCAGGCGATGAAGAAGTCACCGTCGGCCGCGGGGGTGTATTCCAGTTTCACACCGGCCAGTTGCGGATTCGATTTCGCCAGTTCCGCGCCCTTGGCGTCGAGGACGCGGAGGAAGACTTCCGTCGGGGCATTCAGCTCGTAGGTCAGCACGCTCAGCAGCAACTTCTGGCCTTTCTTGCCGGCGACTTTGAAGTAATCGACGTCGTTTTTGTCCGCGAACTTCGCCGAGATCCCGCCGGGCACCGGCAGCGCATTCGCCTTGGCGATCTCGTTGTTCGGCTCGACTTCGACCGACTCCGGGTAATCGTGGACCAGCACCGGCACCGGCCAGCCGGACGATCCACCCGCGCGGACGGGGGCGATGTTCACGACTTCGATCCCGGCACCGGCCGTGACGGACACCGGCTTGACACCGTCGAGCCCCATCCCGGTGAAACCGATGTCGGTCTTCTTGCCGCGCTCGACGGCCAGCGGGAAGGCCGTCGTCGCCCCGGCGAAGTTTCCGATCCGCAAACGATAGGTGTAGTCGCCGCCGCCGCGGTATGTGGTATCGCGGATTTCGACGACGATTTCGCCGTCGCTCAAAGGGGTGTATTGAACGCGGGCATCGGTCTGCAAACCGGGCGTGTCGTCGGCGTAGAGGCCGGGGATTTCTTGGCCTTTGGCGTCGGACAAAATGATCACGGGGTCGATGGACGACCCGAGCCGACGGCCGACGGCTTCGATGGTGACGGGCTGCCTCGCCTTGACCGGCACGCGGAAGTAGTCGGCGCTCTCGACGGCGGCCGTGCCGAGGATTACGCACGGCGCGGCGACGACTTGGGCCGTCTCTTTTTTGTTGTTGCCGGGCTTCTCCTCGACCTCGGGCAGATCGTCGATGACGAATGGCCGGAGGTTCGAGATGCCGATTTTGGTCGCCACGCGGAAAGTGTGGAATCCGACGACGGCATCGGCGGAAACGACGAACTTCACCTTCAATTTGGCCGCGTCTTTCTGATCGGCCGAGATGGTCGCTTGACACGGGAACGACGTCCACACCGAGGTGGCGTCGAGCAGGTTCGTCCCCGTCAGCGTCAATTCCACGGTGCTACCGGGTTTCGCGCCGAGAGTGGCCTGAGTCGTGAGGGTGGGGAACGTCGGCGGGACGACCGGCGCCTTCTGTTGCGCCCGCAAAGGTCGTGAGCTTGTCGAGAGAGAAGCGACCGCGAGGACGCCGAAGAGGAATAGCCCGAGGCAGTGGAAAGAACGCGTCATCGGCGGCATCTCGGACGGGAGTTCGGCGGGATCATCACTTTACTTCGCGGTCAGTGCCACGTCACCGGTATTTTTGCCCGGTGTCACTTTGATCGCGATCCCGGCCGATCCCACGGTGCGGTAATGTTCGGGTACGCCCGCACCCGTGACGATTGCCGCGTAGTCGCCCGGGGGCAGCGAATCGGCGAAGGTGTAGACACCCTCGGCATTCGTCGAAGTCGTAAACGCCCGCTTCCCCGACGACACGGTGATGGTAGCATCCGCGAGTTTTTTGCCGTCGAGCGTGATCGTCCCGGAAAGCACCGGTGGCCCGGTTTCGCCCGCCGACTCAGGCTTCTGCAAATCGGCTCGGATCTTCTCGATGAGTCCGTGCATTTTGAACGCTTGAAGCTTCGCGCCCTCCGCCTTTTCGACTTCCGCGATCCCGTCGTCGATCGACTTCTGAATCCCCGGCCGGTGCTTGAGGAACGGCTTCACGGTCGACAGGGCGGTGCCATAAATCTTCAAACAGCCGGCCGGTTCGCCGGCGTTGTATAGCTCGGCCCCTTTGTTGTGCATCTCCTTCAAAACATCGATGGCGATCCGGTCGAGGTCCGCTTCGGCCACGGGCTTCGCACCCGGTTGTTGAGCCGAAGCCGATGAGAGGAAAGCGAGACACAAAATGGGAACGATTCGGAGTTTCATGGAGTATCCCCATGGGGCGGTTCGCTTGATGGGCTTATCGTACCGTATTCGCGATGGCGTTGGGACACTTCGCCGGCTACGGCGGAACAAACGCAAAAAAGCCCCGCGAACGGGGCTTGATGCGAACAGTCGCTGTTTCGCGGGACCGAACTCAGCCGACCGACAATCCGCTCGTGTATCTTCCCGGCATCGCCGGGTTCTCGCGGCGGACGACACCCGTCATGCCGTTCAAAATCCGCATCCGCGGTGGGCTGCTCGGGCCGGTGACCACGATGACTTCGCGTTTGCCGTCGCCGTCGATGTCTTGGGTCGCCACCCGGGCTCCCTTGTGAGCGCTCCCGAAGGCGGAGTAGTCGGCGATCAGATTCGTCGCCCCCGTGAAGACGCGGATGTGCGAAGCACCGATGTTCATGCCGACGACGATTTCGGATTTGCCATCGCCGTTGAGATCCCCGGCCGCGACGCTCACACCGCCGGTGTAACTCGGGGCGAAGGCGTAGAAACTCTGGAGTTCCGCGCCGTTGGTCCCGCTGAACACCTTCACGTGTGGCGGGGCACCGGCTTGCGTTCCGACGATGATGTCGGCCTTGCCGTCGCCGTTGACATCCCCCGCCGCGACGGAGATGCCGCCGCGATAGCTCGCATCGAATGCGAGGTAGCTTTGAATCGCCACCGGGGCCGCTTTAACGGTGCCGACCGGGGTGAACATCGTCGAACCGCTGAACACCTTCACGTGGGCGGCGCTGCCGACACCCGAGCCGGTGACGATGTCGGCCCGGCCGTCGCCATTGACATCGGCCACCGCGACGGTGACGCCGCCGTTGAAGGTCGTCGAATAGGCTTCGAACGACCCGAGCTTGCGGAGGGTCCGACCATCGTAGACTTCCACGAGCGGTTTGCCGCCGCGGCCTTCGGAGACGACGATATCTTCGATGCCGTCCCCCGTCACATCGCCGGTCGCGACCGAGACGCCGAGGCTCGAACGGCCTCCGAACGGATTCAAAATACCGAGTAGGGCGTTCGTTCGGGCGTCGTACACATTGACTTGGGCCAACCCGCCGCCGGACGTGCCGATGGCGTAGCGACCGCGGGGTTCAAACAGCAAAGGCCGGGCCACGGCGGGCGATGGGGCCGCGAGCACGGGGGCCGACTGGACCTCGCCCGAATTCGCGGTGTACGGCAACGGGTACAAGCCGTCGAACGGGGACGCGCTGGGCACGTCGCGGCGTTCGAGGAATTCCGCCCGGAGGAGGAATCGGGTTGCGAAGGGGGCCAGTGCGGGGGAGACTGGGAAACGGGTCGAGCGACGAACCATGTCGCACCTCTGTATGGGGCATCCATGCCGGGCCTGCCGATTGTATCGGTCGACCCTTCGGGTAAGCTGCAACTTCTCGGGTATTTCTGTCGGAGGAGCGAAGTCTTACGGGGGACTTGCGCGAAAAAAGCCGCATTGAGGTCGAAAAATGCCGGCGCGACGCTATTCTGACGCTTTGCGAATCCCGCGACCGACCTCGGAGTTTCAAGATGGGTAATCCAGCCGGCATGCGGTTGAAGAAGCGGGAAAAGCGCCGCGCGAAGTTCGAAGCCCGCCTCGGTGGCCCCTTGGCCTACGTGCCGAAGGAAATCCGCGAAGAAGTGCTCAAGCAAGAAGCGGCCTTTCTGAAAGCCGAAGCCGACGCGAAAAAAGCCGCGAAGTAATCGAAGCCTCGACGATGACAACACCCCGGCCCACACCGGGGTGTTTCGCTGCGCCGGTCTGGTAAGATGATGGGAACTCCGAGGAGATCGAGCCGATGAGTATTGCCTTGCAACCCGCGCCCGCATCGACGACACCACCGCCGATCAAGCTCATGAGCGAGGAAGAGTTTTTGGAGCGCCACGGGGCGGAGAGTCGAGTGGATCTCGTCGATGGCATTGTCGTGAGGTATCCCATGCCCTTTCAGCCGCACGGTTACGCCGGGAACAACCTAGCGGTCGACATCACCGTCTTCGTTCGGCAACATCGCCTCGGCCGAGTTTTCAACAACGACACATTGATCCGCATCCGTCGGAACCCGGACAAGATGCGCGGCGCGGATTTAATCTTCTTGAGCTACGAAAAAATAGCCTCGGATATCAAAGTCCCACCCGGGCCGATGACGTTGGTTCCGGAACTCGTCGGCGAAGTGAAGTCGCCGTCCGATTCTTGGCCCGAAGTCTTTCTGAAAGTCGAAGACTACCTTGCCCTCGGCGTCGATGTCGTCCTCGTCGTAGATCCTCAGAAGGAGACGATCCTCGTGTGTCGTAATAATCGACCGCACGAATCTTTCGGTGTCGCGGACATCCTCACCATCCCCGATGTCCTCCCCGGCTTCAGCGTCCCCGTCGCTTCGCTCTTCCTGTGATTGCGGCTTCTCGATGGGTAAGGGCTTTGCGCATGAGCGAACGCTTCTCCGAAGCCCTCGGAAAACAGTTCCTGTTTTGGTCGGGCTGGGTGTTCACGGTCGGCGGCGCCATCGGCAGTTTTATTCTCGGGCAAGCATACGCTTGGATCGGTTGGTTGGTGGTACTGGTCGGGATGTTGGCGGTCACGTCCCACGCGTGCGCTTTGCACCGACGAATGCGGGAATTGGAATCCGACAATCGCAAACTGAGCGAGCAAGTCACGCAAGCCGAGTCACGATTGAATGCCGTGCCGATTGCGATGATCGAGCAATTGGTAGGAGTCGTGAGCGGCGCGGTGTTGAATCAACTGGTCGAAGAATTGAGCCAGAAGGTGTGCCAGGTCGAACGCCTTCGCAAATTTCTTTTGCCCGACAGTAAACCGCTCAACCCACGCACATTTACGGTCGAGTCCGGGTCGCTGTACGCCGTTGTGAAAGTCGCTTCACCGGAACAAGCCGCCAACCTCGTCGTGGGTGATCTATTCGCCTTGTTTCGCAAAGGATCGCACGGGATCGAAGTAAAATGCGCCCGTCTGCGGGTTCACCAGCCACCGGCGAATGGTACAGTAATGTTTGAGGTGTTCGACGCCGACGGTGGCGAAATGACGGCTCTGACTCAATTGGCCAAGGTCCGGGATGTGGCGGGGATAACCGGTTACTTCGTGCAACCGGCATTCGACATCGCGAAGTATCCCGAGTTCAGTGCGGTCATCGTCAACGAAGTGGTCGCTCGTGTGGTGTCCGAAATGGAAAACGGTAGCGGAGGCCAACCATGATCCAGACGAAAGTGGCTCGAGTCGTCAGCCCGACGGAACTGATCCTCGCCGCCGGCGCCGATGACGGCGTCGAAGAAGGGATGCAATTCATCGTCTACTCTCTCAGTGATCCGGTGACCGATCCGGAAACCGGTGAAGACCTTGGCAGGATCGAAATCGTGAAAGCGAGACTCATCGCCGCTCACGTGCAGGAACACATCACGATTGCACGAACCAAATCGAAGACCGTAAAGCGTGTCATCGAACCGATGGCAGGTCTTATTGCTGTAGTGGAAGCGTCTAAACTATTCGGTCGCTATGAAGTGTCCGAGGTAGTTGCCGAACAGATGGCCGTTGAAAAAATCGAGGCCGTTACCAAGCCCGATCTCGTCGTTCGCGTTGGTGATCTCGCCCGAACCACGACCGTCCCAGCGAAAACTCGCAACGGAGCATTGGCTTTCGCATGACCACCATGACCACCGCCGCCGTCCCCGCCACCATCTCCTTCAACCATGCCCAGGACCTGCCCCGGTACGAGACCGGCAAGGTACCGGCGCTGCTCGAGCGGATGCGGGCCATCGTCGGGGCCGCAAACTGCCTCACGAGCCGGGCCGACTTGGCCGTGTACGAGTGCGACGGCTTTACCATCGACAAGAACAAACCCGACGTCGTCGTCTTCCCGATGTCGGCCGAGGATGTCGTCGCCATCGTCAAGGTCTGCAACGAACTCGACGTGCCCTTCGTCGCCCGCGGTGCGGGGACGAGCTTGGCCGGCGGCTGTGTCCCCGTCGGTGGCGGCGTGATGATCGGCCTCTCGCGGATGAAAAAGATCCTCGAAGTGAACGTCCGCGACCGCTACGCCCTCGTCGAAGCGGGGGTCGTCAACGTCTGGCTCACGAATCAACTCAAGCCTCTCGGCTACCACTACGCCCCCGACCCGAGCAGCCAGGGAGCGTGCACCATCGGCGGTAACGTCGCCACGAACAGCGGCGGGCCGCACACGCTGAAATACGGCGTCACGGTCAACCACATTCTCGGCATCGAGATGGTGCTCCCCAACGGCGAACTCGTCGTCGTCGGCGGGCCGACGGAGGACGCGCCGGGTTACGACCTCACCGGAGCTATCGTCGGCAGCGAGGGCACTTTCGGCATCGTGACGAAGGCTTGGGTGCGCGTCACGCGGAACCCCGAAGCGTACCGGACTCTGCTCGGCGTATTCGATTCCATCGACGATTGCACCAACTGCATCAGCGACATCATCGGCGCCGGGATCGTCCCCGCGGCCCTCGAAATGTTGGATCAAACGATCCTCGGCGCCATCGAAGCCGCGTTCCAATTCGGCTTCCCACTCGACGCCGAAGCGGTGTTGATTATGGAAGTCGACGGCCACGCGGCGGGCATCCAAGACGAAGCCGACGCCATCGAAGCCATCGCCAAACGGAACAACGCCCGCGAGGTGCGCAAGGCCAACACCGACTCCGAACGAATGGCCCTCTGGAAAGCCCGCAAGCAAGCCTTCGGCACCATCGGCCGGCTCGGCTACCCGAGCTATTGCACGCAAGACGGCGTCGTGCCGCGGACGAAACTCCCCGAGATCATGCGCTGCATCCGGGCCACAAGCATTCGCCACGGCGTGGCGATTTGCAACGTCTTCCACGCCGGCGATGGCAACATTCACCCGGTGTTGATGTTCGACGAACGCGACCCGAAGCAGGTGCAGGCGGTCCTGGCTGCGAGCACCGACATTCTGGAGGAATGCATTCGACTCGGCGGCAGCGTGACGGGCGAGCACGGCATCGGCGTCGAGAAGCTCGACTTCATGCGGAAGATGTTCACGCCCGACGACATGAACTTCATGGTCCGCCTGCGGACCGCGTTCAACCCGACCAACAACTGCAGCCCGAACAAGATGCTGCCGACCGCCGGCGGTTGCGCCGAGCCCTCGGCGAGCAGCATCCAACCGATCAAGGCGGGGAGGCGGGCGGCGGTGTGAAACGGCAGATCGTCTCCGGCTCGCGATCCGTTCGGGGGTCGGGTAATCGCCAAACCCCCCTCACTCGAATATTTTCCAAATTCACGCGAACCTTCTGCGAACTTCCTTTGTCCGTGCGTTCACGAGAGGGCGGAGCGTCGGAAAATATCAGGCGAAACCGGTGGAATCCGGGAATGAAACTGCCGTGAGAATCGTCTGTACTCGGTAACCCGCATTCACCCCTAACTGTTCTTCCTCACCGGCATGGCCCATCGCCTGCCCCCCACAGTGTCCGCTGGAGGTGCCCTATGGTCATCATCAACCGCAACGACCTGTCGATTCTCGGCTTCAATCGCGTCGATACGCGACTTGGGCTGGATCGCAACGTGACCGGTTTTGGTGCCGAGGTATCGCCGGCGGGCTCCCCATCCCCGCGGCCGACTCTTTGGCCCCGACTCGCCATGCCGGCGAGTCAACCCGGCCACTTGGCAAAAGGGTATCCGGTGCATTTGAAGCGCACCTGTAAACCCGAGACCGAGGGCACATTGTTCTGTGCCCCGACCTCCACCGCCCAAAGCTGAGCCGGAAACAAAACCTCGACACGCCATCGATTGCTACGCCGGGGAGTCCATTCGACTTCCCGGTCGCCGAGCCTCGCTGCGGATCACCCGCCGCCCGGCGTCGCGAATTCGTTTCACCCGACCCGTGTTTCGCGGGAATGGCGTGAGCGTCGCACGCCGGTCCGACGGCCGCCCCGCGCGGATGGATGCCGGCCCCCCGACCGACCCGGGGAGGTCGCCCGTCCGCGCGGGACTGCGAGCGCCGGCCCCTCCGAACCAGGATCGGCCCGGGATGCCGCTATGAGCTGGACCGAGATTACGATCCTCGTGGATCGCGCCAAAACCGGGGACCGCGACGCGTTCGGCGAACTCGTGGTCCGCTTCGAACGGACCGTCTACTGCATGGCCTTGAAGCACGTCCGCAACCCGGGCGAGGCCGAGGAACTGGCGCACGAGGTGTTTGTGCACGCCATGCGGAAAATTCCCCAACTCCGCGAAGCCCGTTGCTTCGCGGGTTGGCTCCGCCGGATGACGGCCCGCATGGCCATCAACCGCTTGAGCCGGCGCGGGCCAGCATTCAGCACCGAACCGGAGATGCTCGACGCCCTCGCGGGGCGGGGTCACCGGCCGGACGAACAGCTCGAAGTCAGCGAGGCGAAGGCCGGGCTGCACGCCGGGTTGCAGTTGCTGAAGGCCGAAGACCGGGCGACGCTGGAGGCGTTCTACCTGCGCGGGGACAGCCTGAAAAAAATGAGCGCCGACTTCGACGCCCCCGTCGGGACGATCAAGCGCCGGCTGCACGTGGCCCGCCACCGCCTCCGCGAAGTCTTGGAGGCCAAAGGCCACCCCGACAGCTTGGCCCAAATGCTGGCGGTATGAAACAAACAAACACGGCCCGCCCCGACTGGGGCGGGCCGTGTTTTGACAGTTGCCTGAATTGGCATTAGAGCGAGGTTTTGACAACGATACCGCCGGCACCGACCGTGATTGTGACGGTGACCGTGAGGTAGCCGCCGTAGCCATCGGAAATGAGCAGTGTGAACGAGTCCGACCCGGTGTAGGACTCCGCAGGAGTGTACGTGAAACTGTTGCCGCTGATGGTCGCGGTGCCGTGCTGGGGAAGCCCCAAGATGTTCGCAGTCAGGGCGTCGCCGTCGGCATCCGTGACGAAATTCGTCCAAGCGATGGAGATCGGCGTGTTCGGCGGCGTGTTGAACTCCGTCGATCCCGAAAGCGTCGGCGGCTGATTCGCGGGGATCGCGATTGAGACGTACCCCGTAGCCGACCCGCCTTGTCCATCGCTGACCGTGTAATTGAAGCCGTCGGTTCCGGTGTAGCTTCAAATTCTCCTTCGATAAACTCACCCGAGTTACTCAACTGACCGTGTAATTGAAGCCGTCGGTTCCGGTGTAGCTGCCGGTGACGGTGTAGGTATACGAGCCGTTCGGATTGAACGCGACGGTACCGTGCGTAGGCCCGACTGAAAGCGAGAAAGTCAGTGCGTCGCCATCCGCATCAGAGACGGCATTGAGGACGGTTCCGGTTGCAGTGCCGTGAACTGCGGTTGCACTGGAATTCGTTGCCACCGGCGCGTCATTCACAGCTGTTACTGAGATGCTGACGGTGCCCGTCGCGGTTCCGCCGTGGCTGTCGCTGACTTGATAGGTGAACGCGTCGGATCCGTTGTAATTTGCCATGGGGTTGTAGGTGAAGGTGCCATCCGGGTTGAACGCGAGAGTCCCGTGGATTGCGCCGCCGGTAATCGCCGCCGTGAGGGCATCGCCGTTCGCATCGGTATCGTTACTGAGGACGTTGCCGACGAATGGGTATCTTCGGTGGTCGTGAACGTGTCGGCGGTCGCCACGGGAACCGAGTTGGCACCGGCGGTGATGAGGAAGCCGACCGTTTCGCCTTCGGTCTCGAAAAAGAGCCAGAGTGCCCCCGTCCCGGCCGCGATGCTCGACCCGGAGACCGTTCCGGTTTGACCGTTGAAAATGGACGCGAGTCCCGCGGGTACTTGGGACTCCATGGTGCCCGTTAAGTAAGATTTGGCACCGGTCGACGCGTTTGCGATAACCCAAGAGGCCGCCGGACCCGCACCTCCCCAAACACCTTGTCCCGCGGTACCGTTGTGGTAAGCGGAGGTGAATCCGGTAGCCGGGTCGACTATCAGATCGTTGCCCGTACTGTCGACGACGAGAGCGCTCGACGAGGCGGCGAGAAGACTATAGCCCGTCGCGTTGGCGGCCGTGACTTGGAAATCTATGCCGTCGTTGGAATGGAAGGCGTAGATGCGGTGGTTCTCGGTTCCGCCGGGCAGCGGTGGCAGCGAAGGGTCGGCGAATTTCAGGTTCATGGCGTACCCGACCCCGGCCGTACCCGCACGCGCACCACGGGCAACGCCGAGGCCGATCGCCCCGTTCGTCATCCAAAGCTCTCGTGACTTGTAATTCGCCAGACTGTCCGGATCGTTGAGCCAACCGTAGTGTTCGATGGTCGTACCTTCTGTACTGATAAGATCGTCATCGGTCCATTCGCCGTTTGTCGTGTTGAAATTCGGCGGTGCGTAGATCACAGTTGTACCGTCAGCCACGAAGGTATGTGAAACTGTGGCCCGCTTGATCGTAGTATCGTCGAAGATGCCTCGATCACGCCACCAAAGGCTTTCGGTCAGTTTCAGGCCACCCGCGGCCCGCACCGCAGCGAGTTCGCCTTTCGAAAATCGGTAGGTTGCCAACTGCGTGGCGACGAGGTTGTCGTTATCTGGCACCGTGTTGGAGTAGTCCGTGTAGGGCGATGCCCAGCTATGGTTGGGGTTCGCAGAAGTGTCTGTGATTTCGAATGTCCCGAGGGCTCGGTCAACTGCCGGAACGATCCGCGATTCGAGTTGTTCAAAACCAATCAGACGAGTTCTGTCCGTGCTCATGTCAAGTTCCTTCGACGAGTGTTGGAAATGAAAGATGGCATGCGAGACATCTACGACAAAAGACGTTAGTCCACATTGGCATTACCAACGAATCGCGGTTTGCCATCCTTCATCTTAATGAGCAAACCGGCCTTGAGATTGCGAACCTTCCTCTCGATCTCGATTGCGACTACGAAATCGTCGTCGGCCAAAACTGTATCAATCAGCTCCGTCTGATTTTCGGTGAATTCAGGACGCGCCGTCTTGTACGATTTCATCCAAGTAATTTTAAACTTCGGTTCGAATTTTAGCTTTTCGTCCAAACCACTCTTGAGTTCTTTCCGAACTTCATCCTTCGTCTTGGTGGTCCAACCGCTCTGATTGTACCAGGGCACCTCGCTCATCTCGACGATCGCGTCGATATCCTTTTTTCCGAACGCTTCGACCAGTTTTCCGACGAGCTCTTCGACGGATTTCAGCTTCTGATCTTTGACGGATGGTACGGGTGCGCACGAGGCCGATTGGCCTTTGACAAATAGGAGAGTCAGCAAACCGGTTGTTACGAGCAGCGTGCCCAAGCGCGTCAACGATTTCGCTTTGAGAAGTGACATAACCGATGGCCCCGAGATTTGGGTAACCCGAACAAATTGCAGACTTTTAGCAAGTTAATTTCTCGGTGACTGATTGTCAATACACGCTGTAACGAATTCCAGCATCTTCACGAAACAAACATAATTTGGGGGAACTGCTTGAGGCGGGGGGCCCGCGACTCTGGAGATGTTTTACCTGCGCGGGGACTTCGACGCCCCTGTCGGGACGATCGAGCGCCGGCAGCCCTATCGGGTCGTCCAGACATGCGAGGGGCGTCGGGCCGGGTCTGCGTGGCACGACGCCGATGCGCGTTGAGCCTCGCAGACTCGGTCCGACGGAAACAACCTGAAGGTCGCAATCACACGATCAGTTTCGTGAACGGCATATTCCCTTTGTCGACGATCTTGATCGGCCGGCCGCTTACGGCTTCGTTGTCTTTGGTGTGGTCGATGCCCAAGACTTCGCAGACGGTGGCGAGGAAGTCGCCGGTTTTGACCGGGCGCTCGGCGACCGTGGCCCCTTCTTTGTCCGTCTTACCGACGACTTGGCCGCCTTTGAGTCCGCCGCCGAACATGGCGAGGCTCCACGCTTTCGGATAGTGATCCCGTCCCGGCTTGGGGCCTTTGGTGTTGATGTTCGGCGTCCGTCCGAATTCGCCCATCCAGATGACCAGCGTCGTGTCGAGCAGACCGCGATCTTTCAAGTCGGTCAGCAGGGCGCTCACGGAGTTGTCGATCTGCGTCGAAAGATTCTTCACCTTCTCGAAGTTGTCTTGGTGGGTGTCCCAACCGCCGAGGGCGACTTCGACGAACGGCACGCCGACTTCGATCAGCCGGCGGGCCATGAGCATGCCGTCGGCGAACTTGCCGCTGCCGTACTTCGACTTGCCTGCGGCCGGTTCGGCGCCGATGTCGAAGGCCTTGGCTTCCTTCGATTGCATGAGCTTCACGGCCCGTTCGTAGGTCGTCTTGTGGTCGATGGTCGCGCCGGCTTCGTAGTCGTGGAAGAAAGCTTTTTCCATTTCTTCGAGCAGGCCGGTGCGGTTGGCGAACTGCTTGTCGGACACCAGCGTTTTTAGGTCTTCGACGCCTTTGGTCGCATCTTGCACCAAGAGGGGTTGATACTTCGGCCCCAAGAAGCCGGCGCCGAAACTGCGGCCGCCGATGGAGACGAAGTTGGGCATGGCGGCATTGGCTTTGCCGAGTTCGCTGGCGGTGATGGCGCCGAGACTCGGGTAGGTCAGGCCACCTTGGCCTTCGCGGTAGCCGGTGTGGAGGTGGTAGCGGGCGCGGGCGTGGGCCCCTTCCGGGGTGGTCATGCTGCGGACCAGCACTCCCTCGTGCATGTGCGTCGCGAGCTTCGGCAGGTGCTCGCTGATTTCGATCCCGGCGGCCGAAGTTTTGATCGGCTTGAAGTCGCCGGCGCCTTTGCTATCCGGCTTGAGGTCGAGGGTATCCTTGTGGCTGGCGCCGCCTTCGGACCAGATCAACACGCAGCTCTTGGGTTTCTTGGCGGTCGGCGCGGCGGCTTGGACGCGGTCGGCGAGGACGCCCATCCAGCCGGAAAGGGCGACGGAGCCGACGCCGAGGCCGGAGGCTTGCAGGAAGCGCCGGCGGGTTGCAGAATCGAGGTTCATGTTGGGCTCGAAGGAATAGAGGTTTTGTAGGTCACGCTCTGCGTGACAGTTGAAATTTCATAAAGCTCGAAAAAATTTGATTGCTGTGTCACGCAAAGCGTGACCTACAAAAACATCATCGCACCATAGAAAATTCGCTGCTGTTCAGAAGCGCCCAGAGGATATCCCCGAAGGCTTCGGCTGTGCTGCCGGATTTGCCCAAGTGGGCGGTCAGTTTCTGGACTTCCGCATCGGTCGGACGGCGCGAGAGTGCCGTGATGTACATCTTCTCGAGCACGTCCGCCGGTTTGCCGGTTCCGAATTGTTTCAGCGCAGCGGGGTTGCCGGCGATTTTGGAGTTCATCAATCGGAGAGCTTGCGGGATCCCGGCCTCGTATTCGGTCGCATTGAATTCCTCGGCCCCGGCGACGTAGAAGTTCACAAAGTTCGCCCGCGGGCCGGAGGTCACGCCCTTCACGCCGGTTTTCTTGGTGTCGTTGCCGCCGGCACCGGTGATCATCGTCAGGCTGTCGAACAGTTCCTCGGCCGTCATCATTTTGACGGCCATATGGCTGAACAGTTCTTCATCGCTTTTATTGCCCGTCGAAGGCTTGCTCGTCCGTTGGTAGGCTTGGCTCAGGACGATCCCTTTGATCAAGTGCTTAACGTCAAAGCCGCTCGCGGTGAATTGGCGGGTCAGTTCGTCGAGCAATTCCGGGTGCGACGGCTTGTTCTTTTCGATCATGTCGTCGATCGGATCGACGATGCCGTTGCCGAAGAGTTGCGCCCAGGTGCGGTTGACCATCGCTTTGGCGAAATACGGGTTCGCGGCGCTCGTGAGCCATTTGGCCAAGGCGGGGCGGTAGGGGTCGTTGGCGTTCAGTTTCGGTTCTTCGCCGCCGAAGAATTTGGCGGGGACGGTCTTCGTCGATTCGGGGAAGAAGTCTTTGGTCTTAGACTTGGTTTTGCCCTCGGTCACGCCGAGCTTGGTGTTGTCGCCGCCCTTGTTGGCGTTGGCCGGTTTTTCCGGGACGACCTTGGAATAGAACGCGGCCAAGCCCCAGTATTCGGTTTGCTTCGTGGCCGTGAACGGGTGGTTGTGGCACTGGGCACACGAGACGCGGATGCCGAGGAAGTGTTGGCCGGTCGTATCGGTGAGTTTGTCGACGCTGCGGTTGGAGAGGAAGTAGGTCACGGCCGGGTTTTCATCGACCGAACCGGTCGCGGTGACGATGGAACTGACGAACTCGTTCCAGGGAGTATTCTTGTTGAATTGCTCTTTCAGCCACGCTGACAGCGGCTCTTTTTGGACGAATCGATTGGCCGAGTCAACCGTGAAGAGCTTCGTGCCCCAAATGTCGGCCTGTTTGCGGCCGTAGTTCGAATCGGCAAGCAGTTCGTCGACGAGCTTTTCGCGTTTGTTCGTCGATTTGTCGTCGAGGAACAATTTGGCCTTTTCGTACGACGGGATGACGCCGGTGATATCCAAATAGACCCGGCGGAGAAAATCGGCATCACTGCCGTGCGGCGACAGAGCGAGGTTCTCTTTTTTGAGCCGGGCGTCGATCTGGGTATCGATGAGCTTGGCGATGGCCGAGGCATCGCGACCGACCGCCGGTTTCGCCGGTGCGGCTTTCTTGGCCTCGTCGGCCGCTTTCTTATCCGCGGCGATCTTGGCCGCCTCGGCGGCTTTGGCTTCCTCCGCCTTCTTGATGTCTTCGGCTTTCTTGGCCGCGTCATCGGCTTTCTTCTTGGCTTCTTCCTTGGCTTTGACCCGTTCGGCTTTCTTGTCGACCTTGGCATCCGCGGCTGTCAGCGGCGTGCCGAATTCCCCCACGCCGACGACGGCGAGAGCGGAGAAGGCCGTCAGTGCGAGGAGTCGTAGGAATTTCACGGCGGTGGCCCCTGCGGGTTCATTTCAGCGGACATGTATAGGAACAAACACGATGGGTTCGGCGAAGTTTCGTTCCATTGCGGATTTGTGGAGACGCGTTTCCAACGTGTCGGCCAAGAGCTTTGCAACTTCCGACACGTTGAAAACACGTCGCCACAATTTGAAGTTTCGCCGTGCGTTCCGGTCCTGTTTCGCGTACACTCACCCCGTTTTCCTCTCCCGAATCGGAGCCTCTCGTATGCAACGCCGCGAATTCCTCCAAGCGTCGGTCGCCGTCGCCGCCGCGGGGCCGATGATCCTCGGCGCCGAGCCCAAAGGGACCCCGAAGATGCCGACCGTCGGCGTCGAAGGGCACCTCTACGAATGCCACCACAACTGGGGCGAACTCCCCACCGACACCGCCTGGCAGACGACGCACAACGTCGCCCTCGATTCCGAAGGGCTCGTGTACATCACCCACCAGGGCGTCGGCAAGCAGATGGACACCGTGCTGGTGTTCGACGCCAAAGGGAAGCTCGTGCGATCGTTCGGCAAGGAATTTCACGGCGGCGGGCACGGGATCGAGATTCGCAAAGAGGGCTCGGACGAATTCTGCTACCTCAGCAACACTTGGACGAAAGAGTTGAAGTTGCTGAAGACGACCCTCAAAGGCGAAGTCGTTTGGAAGAAGGGCCGACCGGAGTGCGCGGAGTACGAAGACCCCAAGAAAAACTACAACCCGACGAACATCTGCTTCACCGACGACGGCGGTTTCATCGTCGGCGACGGTTACGGCTCCAATTATCTGATGACCTACGACAAGGACGCCAAGCTGGTTAAGACCTTCGCCGGCACCGGCAAGAAACTCGGCGAGTGCATCACGCCCCACGGCCAGTAGGTCGATACCCGCGTGAAGGACAAACCGGTGATCGTGGCCTGCGATCGGGCCAATCACCGCCTCCAACGATTCGACCTCGACGGCAAGGCCCTCAGCGCGACCGACGCGGATAAAGTCGTCCTCTTTCCGGCCCATGCCAAGACGCGCGGCGACGTGCTGATGGTGGCCGACCTGTTCGCCCGCGTCAGCCTGTTCGGCCCGGCCGACAAATTGATCGCCCACCTCGGCGAAGATGCCGAGTGGCTGAAGAAAGTCCAGAAAGAGGACATCCGCTCGAAGCCGAAGGAGTGGGTCGACGGCAAGTTCGTCCACCCGCACGACGCCGCCTTCGACAAAGACGGCAACATTTTCGTGGTCGAGTGGGTGAGTACGGGCCGCGTGACGCTGCTGAAGAAAGTCGGCTGATTTGAGAATTCATGAATTCACCACAGAGGCACAGAGACACAGAGATGTAGGAATTCTTTCTTCTCTGTGTCTCTGTGGTGAATGCCTAATCCTGTATTCGATTCCTATAGAGAACTCAATCCATGCGACGATTCCCCGCCTTACTTCTCTTCGCGCTATTCCTTTCGACACCGTCGTTCTCGCAAACGCCGAAGCCGACGCCGGCGGAGGAGGCCAAGGAACTCAAGGAATACGTCCTCGCGAATTACACGAAGTCCGAGTACCTGATCCCGATGCGGGACGGTGTGAAACTCTTCACCGTCGCGTACGTCCCCAAGGACACCGCGAACACCTACCCGATGCTGATGCACCGCACGCCGTACGGCGTCGGTCCCTACGGGGTGGACAACTACGGCGACCGGATGGGCAACGGGTCGCTGTATGCCAAGTCGGGTTACATATTGGTCAATCAAGATGTCCGCGGGCGGATGAAGTCGGATGGAACCTTCATCGATATGCGTCCGCACAATCCGCTGAAGAAGAAGGCGGAAGTGGATGAATCGAGCGACACCTTCGACAGCATCGAATGGTTGTTGAAGAAGGTGCCGGGGCACAATGGCAAAGTCGGTCTGTACGGGATTTCGTACCCCGGCTTTTACGCCGCGGCCGGGATGATCGACGCCCACCCGGCGTTGAAGGCGGTCAGCCCGCAAGCCCCGGTCATGGACATGTTCGACGGCGACGACTGGCGCCACAACGGCGCTTTATTATTGACACACAACTTCGGCTTCGAGGCCGTCTTCAACAAGATGACCCCGCAGTTGTACCGCCGACCGGGGAGCACCGAATTCGATTTCGGCACGAACGATTTCTACCAGTTCTTTATGGAGATGGGGCCGTTGAAGAATGCAGACCCGAAGCATTTCAAGGGTAGCTCGCCATTCTGGAACGACGTGATGAAGCACCCGAATTACGACGACTTCTGCAAGAGCCGCGACCTCCGGCCGCACGTCAAGAACATCAAACCGGCCGTACTCACCGTCGGCGGTTGGTACGACGCCGAGGACTTGGCCGGGACGATCCATTGCTACAATCGCGTCGCGGCGACCAGCCCCGATTGCCCGCAGAACGTCCTCGTCATGGGCCCGTGGGTCCACGGCGGTTGGTCGCGCGGCGACGGCGACGCCCTCGGGCCGGTGAAGTTCAACGCCAAGACCGGCGAATACTACCGCAAAGAGATCGAGTTCGCGTTTTTTGAGAACCATCTTAAGGGCGAGAAAGTCGCGGCGCTCCCGAAGGCGGCGCTGATGTTCGAAACCGGAACGAACCGCTGGCGGCGCTTCGACACCTGGCCCCCGAAAGAAGCGGAAAAAGTGACGTTCCATTTCGGCGACGACCGGTCGCTGACGGCGTCCAAATGCAAAGTCGAACGGTCCGACGAATATATCTCCGACCCGGCGAAACCGGTGCCGTACATCGAAGGCAACGGCAGCGGGCGGTACGAAAAGACGTATATGATCTCCGATCAGCGTTTCGCCGGCCGGCGTACCGACGTGCTCGTCTACCAAACGCCGGTGCTGACGGACGATACGAATGTCGCGGGGCCGATCGAAGTCGAATTGCACGTCAGTACCACCGGCACCGATGCCGATTTCATCGTCAAATTGATCGACGTTTACCCGGATGATTATCCGGATATGAATGGCTATCAGCAATTGATCCGAGGCGAGCCGTTCCGCGGCAAATTCCGCAACAGCATGCTGAAGCCGGAACCGTTCGAACCGGGCAAAGTCGCGGTGATCAAATTCAGTATGCCGGATGTCTCGCACAGTTTCCGCACCGGTCACCGCATCATGGTGCAGGTCCAAAGCACGTGGTTCCCGTTTATCGATCGCAACCCGCAAACCTTCTGCGATATCAACGCGGCCACGGACGCGGACTTCAAAAAAGCGACGCACAAAGTCCACCGCTCCGCGGCGATGCCGTCGGGCGTGACACTGCGCGTCGCGAAGTGAATCGAGAGCGCCGGGTGAATGTTTCGGGGTGACCGATACCATTCCCCCATCGGAAACACGGGGACGATCTCGCATGGCGGACGCATTGGGAATCGCACTCGTCGGCTGCGGGACGGTCGGCAGTGGCGTCGTGAAATTGCTCCGGGAACAGCCCGAACGCCTGACGCGGCGCGCGGGACGCGCTCTGGAAATCCAGCGGGTGGTGGTGCGGGATCCTCGAAAAGCCCGGTCCGTGGAAGTCCCGCGCCATTTGCTGACGGACGATTTCCAAACCGTCTTGACCGATCCGAAAGTCGAAGTCGTCTGCGAGTTGATGGGCGGCACCACGACGGCCAAAGCGCGGGTGCTCGCGGCCCTCGCGGCGGGCAAGCACGTCGTCACGGCGAACAAGGCGCTGCTCGCCGACGCCGGGCACGAGATCTTCGAAGCCGCGCGGAAAGCGAACCGCACGATCTGCTTCGAAGCGGCCGTGGCCGGGGGCGTGCCGATCATCCGCGCGCTCGCCGAAAGCCTCGCGGCGAACCAAGTCACCGCGATCCAAGCGATACTCAACGGCACGTCGAACTTCATCCTAACGGCGATGGCCGAGCGCGGGATTCCCTATTCCGACGCACTCGCGGAAGCCCAGAGGTTGGGGTTTGCCGAAGCCGACCCGACGCTCGACGTCGACGGCTCGGACGCGGCCCACAAACTGGCGATTCTGGCGCAGATCGCTTTCGGCGTCGCCGCCAAACCGCACGAAATCGAACGCGTCGGCATCGAACACGTCGAAGCGATCGACATCCGCTTCGCCACCGAACTCGGCTACGCGATCAAACTGTTGGCCGAGGCCTGGGTCGCCGGCGGGCACGTCGCGCTGCACGTCGCCCCCGTGATGGTCCGCAAGACCGACATGCTGGCGCAGGTGCGCGGCGCCTTCAATGCGATTCAACTCGTCGGCGACGTGGTCGGCGAAACTTTGTTTCAAGGCCCCGGGGCCGGCATGATGCCGACGGCGAGTTCCGTCGTCGCCGATTTGATCGACCTCGCCGTCGGCCGGGCTCAGAAAACGTTCGAAGTGGCGAAGCTCTGGTCGAAGGAAGGACGCGGTTTCTCGATCGAGCCGTCCGAGAAAGTGCGGAGCCGATTCTACCTGCGTCTGATGGTGATCGACCAACCCGGTTCGCTGGCGGATGTCTGCCACGCCTTGGCGGAGCAGGGGATCAGCATTTCGAGCCTCGTGCAGCACGAAGCCCCCGAGGGGAATTCGCAGGCCGTGCCGCTGGTCATCATGACGCACTACGCCGAGACAGGCAAATTCCGCGCGGCGGTGAAAGCTATCGACCGCCTCCCTGCGATCCGCGAACCGGCCGTGAGCTACAGCGTCGACGATTGACCGCGCTCAAAGCAATCCGGCGATCGGCTCCCCGGCGTGGCCGAAGAAAACCGGGCGATTGCTGGACGTGTGCACGGGCTTCGAGCGGTCGATGCCGAGTTTTTCGTACAGGGTGCTCGCGTAGTCTTCCGGTGTATACGGCGCATCGAGGACGTAGCCGCCTTGTTTGTCGGTCTTGCCGATGACCTGCCCGCCGCGGACGCCGGCCCCGGCGAAGACGATGCTGTAGGCGTGCGTCCAGTGGTCGCGCCCTTGGGCTTTGTTGATCTTCGGCGTGCGGCCGAATTCGCTGACGAAGCAAACCAGCGTCTCGGCGAGCAATCCGCGTTCGTCGAGGTCGGTGATGAGCGCCGAATAAGCCCGGTCGACGCTCCCCATCATCACCCAATGGCCGATGCCGTAGCGCCCGGCCCCGGCGCCCGTCGCGCCGGGCAACTCGCAGGTTTCTTTGGTGTAGATGTGGTCGTGGTGATCCCAGTTCAGGTTGCCGCCTTTGGGCGTCTCCTTCGTCAACGGCCAACGCGTGTCGATGGTGACGAAGCGCACCCCCGATTCGATGAGCTTGCGGCCCAGCAGGTAGCACGCCCCGCGGTGCCCGGCGCCGTACGCCTCGCGCACCTTCGCCGGCTCGCCCTGGATATCGAACGCCCCGACGACCTTCGGGCTCGTGAGCATGTCGAAGGCTCGGTCGAAGTGGCGATCCATCCCCTGCGATTCGTAGATACCGCCTTTCGGAGACGATCCTTTGCGGTCCAAGGCGCTGTGGAGTTCGTGCCGGCCCCCGAGGCGCTCCGACCCGTTGTCGAGCCTCGGGGCGAGGCCTTCGATCTTCCATTTCGGGTCGGAAATGTCGCGGCCGCCGGATTTATAAACCCGCGTGCTCGCCGGGAGGAAGCCGTTGCGCGTCTCGGCGGCCTGTTCGTGATTCCCCGGCACCATGATGTACGGCGGGAGGTACTTGCACTCCGTGCCGAGGACGTGCGACACGATGGAGCCGATGTCCGGCATCGTCAGCGCAGCGTTGCCGGGGTGCGAGCCGGAGAGGGCGTACTGCGTGCCGTTGGGGTGGGCGTCGGCCCCTTGCTTCGCGTGATACATGCTGCGGACGACGGCGAGTTTGTCGGCGAGCTTCGCCGTGTGCGGCAGCAGTTCGGTGAATTGAATCCCCGGGACTTTGGTGCTGATCGGCTTGAAGGGACTGCGGTGATCGGCATAGGCCTCGGGTTTGGGATCCCAAGTATCCATATGGGACAGTCCACCCTGCTCGTAAATGACGAGCACGCTCTTCGCGGCCGCTTTCTTGTTCCCACTCGCTTCCGCCGCCGCGAGGATCTGCGGAAGCGACAGGCCCAGAATGCCGGCGGCTCCCAGTCGGAGCGCGTCGCGGCGGGATGGGGGACGGTCGTTCCTTCGGAGGAACCAATCGGGCACGGGCATAAGCGAACTCCGAAGACCGCGGATGCATCCGGGTACTGGCAAGTGGTACCAGTATGGCTCGACCGAGTCGGCAGGGGAAGGGAAAATTCCGAATTGCGACAGGTTCGCGCGGCACTCGCCGCGGGTGAATATTCGGCGATGACCGACGGTCTGATACAACAGCGGACTAGAAATGGGCGTGTGTGCCCATCGAGCCGAGTGACCCGTGCAACCGAGGAATCGACCGATGAAGGGTTTCCTGTTGGCCGCCGCAACCGTGGTGTTCGCGGCCTCCACTTGTTCCGCCGCCCCGATCAAGGAGTCCAAAATGACTGGCCCGCTCGATTTCAAGATGACCGGCATCGACGGTAAAGAAGTCGATCTGTCCAAGTACAAGGGCAAGGTCGTCCTATTCGTCAACGTCGCCAGCCAGTGCGGTTACACCAAGCAGTACACCGGCCTTCAAGCGATTTACGAAAAGTACGAGAAGAAAGGCTTCGTGGTCATCGGCGTCCCCGCGAACGACTTCGGTTCGCAAGAACCGGGCACGAACGAAGAGATCGTGAAGTTCTGTAGCTCGAAGTACAACGTGACGTTCCCGATGCTCGCGAAGGTGGCCGTGAAGGGTAAAGAGAAAACTCCGCTCTACGAATTCCTGACCTCCAAAGAGACCAACCCCAACTACGCCGGGGAGATCGGCTGGAACTTCGAGAAGTTCCTCGTCAACAAGAAGGGCGAGGTCGTCGGCAAATTCAAGTCCGGTATCGCACCGGAATCGGACGAACTGATCAAAGCCATCACCGCCGAACTCGACGCGAAATAGCGGCCGCGGGCAAAGATCATCACGACATGGTTCGTCGGGTCCGAACCACGTCGATTCCCCGTCGAATCTGAACTTCGACGGGGATCTTCCGCAGCTCTTTGCGGGCCTTGCTCCACCCGAGGAGCACGCTGTCCGGCACGATGATCGCCGCTTCCGTTCAAAAGGAAATCGAGAATTTGCTACGCGAAGCGATCCGCGATTACGGCGGCCCGATGCCCGTCAACGTGTATGTGCCGTACTCGTCGGCATACTACAGCCATCCACCTCCTGCCGATAGATCCTGTCCTCTCTACCTTCTGCTCCTGACGCTGCTGATTTAGCACCCACCCTTCCTGCATGATGGGATCTGTGGAAGAGCTTGCTGACGCGCGTCCACATCCGACAATCCCATTCGATCACCGCGCTATCCCGGCGACATCGCCCGGCCCAGTGAGGTGCTATTCACGCTGAAACTCTTGAGCGAGTCGCTGCACCTCACCCAGACCGAACTATGCGAATCGACGCAGGACATCGTTCTGGCCCGAGCCCTCAAGAAGCGGCTGGCTTTGTCGGGAGGGGCCATCCCCGAATCCCGCATCATCGACGTGGAAAGCCAGATCACGCGATTGGAAGTCTCGGTGAAAGCGTACCGGCAGGAACTCCTCAGCCGCGGGTTCGGCGCCGAGGCGATTGACGGAGTCGCGGCGGGCCAGTTCGTCACCGAAATGGCGATCGTCGTTCCGCCCGCTCCGACCGCCCGCTCCGACCGATCCCAAATTGTCGCCGGACTCCATCGCAACGCGCGCAGTCCCCTTCACTTTTGAGGTGCAAGTACTCAAAGTCGATCTCGGGAAGCAAGTGCAGGCCGGACAGACGCTCGCCCTCTTGGCCAATCACCGGAGCTTGGCCATCGAAGGCCGGGCCTTCCGCGACGAGACACCGCTTCTCGAGAAGAACGTGAAAGAACGCTGGCCGGTCGAGGTCGATTTCGGGGAAGTCGCGTCCGCGGATTGGGGCGAATTGAAGCAGACCTTCCGCATCGGCTAAATGGCGAACACCATCGACCCGATCGATCGCACCTTTGCCTTCCGAATGCCTCTGGAAAACCAGTCGCGCATCGTGGACGACGAGGGCCGGACACAGACGCTCTGGGGATTTCGCCCCGGCCAGAAAGTCCGCCTGATGGTGCGGGTGGAGGAACTAATGACGTGTTCGTACTCCCCGCCGACGCCGTCGACCACGACGGCTCGGAAGCGTTCGTCTTCATGCAGAACGTCAACACCTTCGAGCGGAAGCCCGTCCGCATCCTGCTCCGGGCTCGCCGGCAAGTCGTGCTCGCCAATGACGGTTCGCTGCCGCCCGGCAGCTACGTCGTGCAGTCCGGGTCCGCGCAGTTGAACCGCATGGTAAGTCCGGCGGCGCGGGCGGGGCCCCGAAGGGGTACCACATTCACGCCGACGGCAGTCTGCACAAAAACGAAGACGAAGGGAAATAACTCACCATGCTCAACGCCGTCATCCGCTTCGCCCTCACCCCCCTGACGCTCGTCTTGGCCGGTTGCGTCGTCGTATTGGCCTACGGTGGTTGCGCCTCCACGACGCTGCCCATCGACGTGTTCCCCGACCTCGACCGACCGCGCGTCGTGCTCTTGACCGAATGCCCCGGGTTGGCTCCGCAAGAGATCGAGACGCACGTCACGCAGCCCATCGAAACGGCATTGCTCGGCGCGTCCGGCGTGGAACCCGTCCGCAGCCAGTCGAGCCAGGGCATGAATGTCATCTACGTCGAATTCGGGTGGAAAACGGATGTCCGCTACGCCCGTCAAATCGTCGCCGAGCGGCTCGCCATGGTGACTGTACCGGCCGGCATCAAACCCCAAATGACCCCTCCGGCCTCGATTATGGGGCAGGTCTTTCACGTTGGCATCCACCGCCGCAAAAGACCTCGCAATGGCGGTCTCGCCGCCATCGGTACGACCGGCCTCATGGCCGAACGGACGTGGAACGGTGACAAAGCCTCTTTCGCGGTCTGGCGTCCCACGGAGCGCAACCGCCCCGAAGCTTGGGACAGGCTGGAGATCGCGAACGCAGTCTGGGGAGGCGACGCGACGGGTCGATCCGCGACGTTTTTCCACTCCGAGCGCTCCCACACCGTCACCTTCCCCACCGAGCTGGAAGAGCGGATGGAACTCCGGACGACCGTAGATTGGCTCATCCGCCCGCGCCTGCTAAAGCTGTCGGGGATCGCCGGGGTGATCGTGATGGGCGGCGACCGGAAACAGTACCAGGTCGTGGTCGATCCGGCGAAGCTGGAAGAATACAAGGTCATCCTCCAAGAAGTCGAAACGGCGATCCGGGCGAACAACTCGAACGCCAGCGGTGGGTTCATCGAAGAAGGCCAGGGCGAGCGCCCCGTGCGCGTCATCGGCCGGCTCGGGCCGCTGCCGGAAAAGGTCGTGGCCGACCTGCTCAAGGTCACGGTGAAGGTGAATCCGGATCGGGCCGAACTGCTCGGCAACGTCGCGCGCATCGAAGAAGGCCCGGCCCCGAAGCGCGGCGACGCCGGGGTCAACGGTCATGCGGGTGTGGTCATCACCATCGTCAAACAACCGCACGCCGACACCCGCAAACTGACCGACGAGGTCAAGGCGGCGCTGCGCGAGACGGAGGCGACGTTGCCGGCGGACGTGGTCGTCAACACCGAACTGTTCCAGCTCAAGAGCTTCATCGACCGGGGCGTCTACTACGTCGAGGAGGCGCTGGTCATCGGCGCGATTCTGGTCGTCATCGTCCTGTTCCTTTTTCTGCTGAACATCCGGACGACGCTCATCACGCTGACGGCGATCCCCCTCTCGCTGGTCGTCACGGCTCTGGTCTTCAAATTGATCGGCGTGGTGACCGGCCAAGAACTGTCCATCAACTTGATCACCCTCGGCGGGATCGCCGTGGCCATGGGCGAACTCGTGGACGACGCCATCGTCGATGTGGAGAACATCTACCGGCGCCTCGGGGAGAACAGCGTGTCGCCGGTGCCCAAGCCGGGCATCGTCGTCGTCTGTCAAGCGAGCAAGGAAATCCGCTCGGCCATCGGCTTCGGCACGGCGGTCGTCATTCTGGCGTTCCTCCCGCTGTTCGCACTCTCGGGCGTCGAGGGGCGACTCTTCGTACCACTCGGCATTGCCTACATCGTGTCGATCCTCGCTTCGCCGGTGGTATCGCTGACGATCACGGCGGTCCTTTCCTATTACCTGATGCCGAAATCCGGCGGCGCGCACGCCCACGAGGACGACTTTCTGCTCCGCGTTCTGAAGGTGTTCGCGAGCTTCCCGATCCGGCTCAGCATGAAATACGGCGGCCTGCTGCTGCTGCTGACGTGGCTGGCGTTCGCATTCTGCGCCTGGCAGATGACGAGACTGGGCGCCGATTTCCTGCCGAAGTTCGACGAGGGAAGCGTGCAGATCAATGTGGGATTGCCCGGCGGTTCGTCGCTGAAGGCATCCAACGAAACTTCGGCGCTGATCGATGCGCGGCTGAAGACGATGCAGAAATCGCCCGAAAGGCCCGACGGCCCGATTCTGCACTTCGCCCGCCGAACGGGGCGGGCCGAACTCGACGAACATGCCCAGCCCGTGAATGTCGGCGAATATATCCTCACGATGAATCCGGATGTCGGAACCCGGCGGGACGAGTTCCTGAAGATCCTCTTGGCCGATTTGCACACCAACATCCCGGGCGTGGAGATCGATGCCGAGCAACCGCTCTCGCACCTCGTCAGCCACATGCTTTCGGGGGTGAACGCGCAGGTCGCCATCAAGATCCGCCTGCGCGAAGTCGCCGATTTCCCCGAGGCGGCCAGCGGGCCCAACCTCGCCAATCGCGAAAATGTCCGCCGGCGGCAGACCATCCGGTGTAACGTCGCCGGGCGAGACCTCGACAGCACGGTCCGGGAGATCGAGGCGCGGGTGCGGACTCGCATCGTCATGCCCATAGGGTACTCCGTCGAATTCGGCGGGCAGTTCGAGGCGCAGCGGTCCGCGACCTGGCTCGCCGCGGTATCGCTCGCCGGGATTTTCATCGTGCTCATGATGCTCTACCCCTCGGTGCGAATCACGTTTCAGATCCTGAACGCGATCCTCACAGCGTTCATCGGCGGGGTACTCGCCCTCATCGTCACCGGGCAAACGCTCACCGTCGCGAGCCTCGTCGGCTTCGTGTCGCTCGGCGGCATCGCCGTGCGCAACGGCATTCTGCTCGTGGAGGGGCAGCCCTTCTCCCGAGAAACGGTTCTGCGGGGCAGCTTGGTAAGGCTCGCCCCCGTTCTGATGACGGCGCTGACCGCGGGGATCGCCCTGATCCCATTGGTCGTCGGCGGCAAAAAGCCGGGTCTGGAGATTCTCTATCCGGTGGCCACGGTGATCCTCGGCGGACTGTTGACCTCGACGTTTTGCGAGTTCCTCATCCACCCCGGATTGTTCTGGAAGTTCTCGGGCAAGGACTCCGAGCGGCTGACCCGGAATGAAGGTTCCGAGGTGGAACTGCTCCGGGCGGCCGAGTGACGGTTTTTCACCCCTTTGGAAGGACGATGCTATGGTGTACTCGAAATTGCTCGGTTCGGGTCTGATGGTCGCGGCCCTGGCGGCGTCCGGCTGCGACAAACCGGCTGGACCGACGAAGACAACGGTCGTAAAAGAGCCGTAGCACGCCCACGGGAAAGGTCCGAACGCCGGCGTGATGTTCGACCTCGGCAAGGTCCACGGCGAGTTCACCGTCGATCACGATAAGAAGGAGTGCACGGTCCTCGTGATCGGCGACGAGGAGAAAACCCCGCTGCCCGTGGCGGCGAAGGAACTCACGGTGACGACGAAGGCGTCGAAGTCGAAGTAAGGCAAGGCGGTCGCCCCGATGATGAACAAAATGCTCCCCAAAGACGAAAAGAATGGGGAAGCGACGAAGTACATCGGGACCGATCCCGGCTTGGGCAACGTGGCCGACTTCGAGGGGACCGTCCTCGGCGAAATCGACGGGAAGCCGTCGTAGGGCGAATTCAAGGAGTGAGTCCGTAGTATGGACGTCCGCCCGAGTGATTTGAGCGGAGCGGTCGACTCCGCAGTAATTTGAAAGCGAGTGCGATGAGTGGAATCCCGCGATCGACTGCTCTCGGTGGTGTCGGCTACGCCGTTCTAGCCGCTGTGCTGTTCGGCGCGAGTACGCCGCTCTCGAAGTTGTTGCTCGGACAGTTTCCGCCCATCGCCTTGGCGGGACTTCTTTACCTCGGATCGGGCCTCGGCCTTTCGGCGTGGTGGCTGCTCTCGCGCACGATGAAGCGGACGGCCGAAGCGGGTTTGAAACGATCCGACATCCCGTGGTTGGCCGGTGCCGTGCTCGCGGGCGGTGTCGTCGGTCCCGCTCTTCTCATGCTCGGTCTCGCGTCCACGCCCGCTTCTTCTTCTTCTCTACTGTTGAACCTTGAAGGCGTGCTGACGGCGGTGCTCGCCTGGACTTTGTTCCGGGAGAACTTCGACCGTCGGATCGCGCTCGGCATGCTCGCCATCGTGGCCGGCGGGGCCGTGCTGTCGTGGGCCGGGACTCCGGAACTCGGGGTGCCGTGGGGTCCGCTCGCCATCGCCGGAGCCTGCTTCGCGTGGGCGATCGACAACAACCTCACCCGCAAAGTCTCCGCGAGCGATCCCGTCGAAATCGCCGCGATCAAAGGCGTCGCGGCCGGCGGCGTCAACCTCGCTCTCGGATTCAGTTTGGGCTTCGCCCTTCCCGATGCGTCTTTCATCCTCGCCGCCGCGGCGGTCGGATTTCTCGGGTACGGGGTGAGCCTCGTCTGCTTCGTGCTCGCCCTCCGGCACCTCGGCACCGCTCGGACCGGAGCCTATTTCTCCTTGGCCCCTTTCGCCGGCGCCGGGCTATCGCTGGTCCTTCTCGGCGAATCCATCACCGCGTACTTTGCGATCGCCGCCGCCCTCATGGGCTTCGGCGTATGGCTGCACCTCACCGAGCGGCATCGGCACGAACACGTCCACGAGCCGCTCGAACACGATCACCTGCACGTCCACGATGAGCACCATCTGCACTCGCACACCACGGACGATCCCGCCGGCGAACCGCACAGCCATGCGCACCGGCACGAACCCCTGCGGCACACGCACGCCCACTTTCCGGATATCCACCATCGACACGGGCACTGAAAACACCCGCTGCCAACGCGGAACTGCACATCCGCGATGCGCAGGCGGAACTCGACCGCGAACTCGGTTCCATCCGGGTCTCGCCCGCCGGCGCCCGCCGGGTACTCTTCTTGTCGCTCACCCCCACAGCCGCGGCTGGCGCTGCCCTTGCAAATACTCCGTCCCGGTAGCGGTCGCATCCAGCAAATCGTCGTGGCCGCCGAAGGGGAAGGTGGTCATCTCGTCGAACAGTTCCTGCTGGCCCGCGTCGACGATCCCCGCATTTCCCTTCAACCGCAGCGTCCCGTTTTGCACCGGCACCGCAAAGACGCCGACGCGGCTCGCTTTGCTCGTGTGCTGCTTCACGCTCTGAATCCGCGAGCCGAAGTTCGTCTGCCTTTGGAACAAATCCTTGATCCCCTCGAAGGCGGCATTCGTCTCGAACAGGATGACATCGGGTTGCCAGTGGCGATCCAGCCCGTCGAGGATCGCCATCAACTGATACGTCGGCACGCGTTGGGCATTCGCCGACAGCACTCGGATCTCCGCCCCCAGTTTCCCGAGCACCACGAGCCCCGTCGCATCGGCGCTGGCCTTCGCGCTCACCGCCGGATCGACCGAGAGGATCACGCGGTCGAACTCGCTCCGCTCCGGCTCTCCGTTCCAGAATTGGATCCACTTCGGCGGGATGGCGATCTCGTTCTCGCTGATCGGCAGCAGCCGATAGCCGCGCGCGAACGACGACTCCCCGATCTCCGCCCGCCGCCGCGCCAGCGCTTCGCTCGACCATTTCTCCGGCCAGACCGGTTCGTTCTCCGGCCAGACCGGTTCGAGGTTCGCGCCGATCGCCTTGCGGTAGAGCGAGTACGACGGGTTCCGCTTCAGCCGGGCGTTCAGATCCTCCGCGTGCCAAGGCGTCGACAGTCCCCAAAATCGCCCCGTCGGTTCGAGCAGGTTGAACAGGTTGTTCGTGAACTCCTCGGCCACGCGATCGCGCTGCGCCTTGGAGAAGAGCGCCTTCACGTCCACGACGTCGTCGCAGATCAGCAAGTCGGCGCGCGTCCCGGTCGACGCCGCGCCGATCCCGAACGCCGCGAGGCTCGGCCCCAAGATCCCCGGCTTCCGCTCCACCGCGAAGGCATTCGCCAGCCACGGTTCGGAGGGGCGCAGGTGCGGGAAGACTTTGCGGACCCGCGGATTCCGGGCGATGCTCCGCCGCAGGAACCGCGACCGGTCGAGGGCGATCGCCTCGGACGCGCAGACGATTCGGATCCGCAAGCTCGGATCGCGGCCCAGTTCCCACAAGACGCGCAGACAGACCTGCGTCGTCTTCCCATGGTCCCGCGGCAGCTCCACCAGCGCCAGCCGATGCGCGCTCAGATGGTTCTGCAAATCCTTGTGGACCCGGGCCATCGGGTCGCGCACCCCCGGCGCCATCAAAAGGTAGCGGAGGAACGCCGACGGGTCGATCCGGGCCCGGCGAATCATCTCCGCCGTCGCTTTCCGGATGATTTCGCTCGAGGATTTCGCCGAGGGCGATGTGGATGGTTCCGAGTTCGTCATCGCCGAGGACCTCGTGGAATGGGAAGTCGTCCGGCTGGTTTCCTTTGCGCCGGGACTTCGAGCGGTGGCGGATGGTCGTCATGTTGATCTTGAAAAACGCGACGGTGCAATCCCGCGCGATCTTGGGGTCGAGGTGCCGCATGAGGTTGCGGAGGATCAGCAAGGCTTCGTAGCCCGTTTCGCGCAGGAGGGTCCGCTCCGCATCGCGGAGGAGTTCCTTCCAGCGCGGGAGATCGTCGTAGGCGAGTTTGCGAAGTTCGTCCGCGGTCATCGTTTGCTTCTTGGCGGCGGCCTCCCAAGAAAGGCCGCCCACGCGCGCTTCGGCCGCGAGAAACAGTTTGTCGTTCAGGATTTCCGGTCCGGGAGCGACCATGGGTGAGCCCTCATGGTTGTGAATGTGCGTACATGTGTACAATAGGATATAAGCTCTGATTCGGGCGGAGTCAAATCATTCCGGGGGAGAATTTTCTGAACCCGAGCGGTGGTCACCCAGGAATCGCTTAGCCTACTTCCCTGGCAACTCACGAGTTCCCGCAGAATTGCACCGTTTGGACTATTGGAGGGCGTCTTTCATTCTTCCGAAATCATCGGCGTTTCAGCAGAATCCGGTGCGGCGGGCTAAGGGTGTGGCAAAACTGACTGGCAACCTGTTTTCCGACCTGAAAGGTCGGAAAACGGCCGACAAATACCGTCAGATAGATTTGCCAGACCCCAGGCTAGTGGCCATCGCAGTTGAATCGTGTCTTGGAATTATCTCTTTGCTCCAACGGAGCGTTCGGTTTTAGCCAGGCCCGGCAGGGCCTGGCTCATTCGACCCGGTCTTAGCTCCGAAGGAGCGTTCGCAATCGTGTCGGTCGCCCCTTCGGAGCTCGAGGATTTCGGTCATCTTTTCCAAGCCCTGCCGGGCCTGGCTAAAATCGAACGCTCCGTTGGAGCGAAGAATCCGCAGGAATGCACATCACCCGCAATGAACCACTGGAGCGGACATCACGTTTTCGTAGCGGCTTGTGACCCGCTTGACCCCGGAGGGGTCGCAGACATTAGTCGGCGGTCAGGCCACGGAGCAGGCGAAAATGGATTGCGGGAAGGCTCACTTCATCGTGATCGGCGATGGGGACAACCCGGCGAAGTTCGTGACAGCGGGATCGCTGGGGGATTCTTAGCACCACGACTTCCATGCCGAGTAGATTTCCGCCTTTCGGACTGTCACCTCGGGGTCGACGATGAACCGTCCGCTAATGAACTGGCCGATGGAAGAGTTGAGATCTTCGAGGGCACGGGCGACGGTTTCGCTCCTCTTTGGGGCGGTGAATCGTTTCCGGGGTTGGAGTCGCTTGGACCCTTCGATGGCCCATATCAGAATCCCGAGGAAGCTCTTCGAGACACGCAACACCAGTCGCCGCACAACACTCTTCACCACCAGTGCGGCGACGCGGAACAGCCGCGGCCGGATTGTGCCCATCTCCGCCTTCTACAGTTCCGTATCTCCGCGACGTGATTCGCCGGACTTAGGGAAATATTTACCGCATTTGTTGCTCCGCCATTCCTGTTGCGGCTATCGATGAAGTTGTAACGAGGAGTTTGTCCGGCTCGGTCGATCCACTCGTTGCGCCCCCAGCCGTCAGTGGTCTTTTCCTGAGCACCTGTTCTCGGGCGATGTTACGGTGGTCAGTTCCGCGAATCCGCAGCGACGAACTGCGGTAGCGACGTCCACCATATGGCCCGTTCAATTGCCTTCCCTGGCGGCATCGAGGCAGTTGCTTCCACACCTTGCCGCACGAGACTCTCCCATGTTCGAACTTTTTGCCGACTTGCCGACTCTCAGTGTGGAGCAGTTTAACATCGTGGACAACGTGTTCTCGATGACGGTCGCCACCATGGGCGCGGCCGCACTGTTCTTCTTCTTCGCCCGCTCGTCCATCGCCCCGAAGTACCGGCCGGCCCTGTTGGTCTCCGGTCTGGTGGTGTCGATTGCCTGCTACCACTACTTCATGATCCGGCTGAGTTGGAACGGCGCGTACTCGTTCGACAAGACCGCCGGCTACGTCGCCTCGGGCAAGGCCTTCAACGACTTCTACCGGTATGCGGACTGGATCCTGACCGTGCCGCTGCTGATGGTGGAACTGGTCACGGTCCTGGCACTGGCGAAAGCGATCTCCCGCCCGCTGCTGACTAAATTGGTTGTCGCGGCAGCCCTGATGATCGGCCTGGGCTACCCCGGCGAAATCTCGACCGAGTGGACCTCCCGCCTGATCTGGGGCGTGTTGTCGTCCATCCCGTTTTTCTACATCCTCTACGTGCTGTGGGTGGAGTTGACCAAGTCGCTAGACTCCCAGCCGCCGCAAGTGCGGAACCTGCTCTCCATCGCTCGATTGGTGATCCTGGTCACATGGGCGTTCTACCCGATTGCCTACGCCATCTACGGCGACTCGCTGCCGGGGGCCAAGCCGGGCTTAGTCGGCGAACGGTCTGGGTTGGGAGTGATCGGCGTGCAAATCGGCTACGCCATCGCCGATATCACCGCCAAGGCCGGGTTCGGGGTGCTCATCTACCTGATCGCCAAGGCCAAGTCCGAACTGCTATCGCCGGAAGAACTCGCCAAGCAGCAGAAGGCTGAAATGGTCATGGCGTAAGCTCGCCACCACCGCGGAGGGAACGCCCGTGCTCATCCTTCCGATCGATCTCCTCGCCGTCGGTCTGGCGGTCGTTGTCGCCGGAGTCGGCATGCCGCACGGCGGCCTTGACCACCGGTTCGGTCGGGCGCTCTTCCGGCCGCGGTACGGTCGGCGGTGGTGGGTCGTGTTCCTGGCGGCGTACCTCGGCATCGCCGGGGTCGTCGTCGCTGGGTGGGTCCTGCTTCCGGCACTGACTGTTGTGATGTTCTTCCTGATTTCCGCTTGGCATTTCGGCGACGACCCGGACGGCCATCAACCGGCGAACGTCGTCGAGGGCGGAATGGTCATCTGGACTCCATTGCTGTTCCGCCCGACCGAAGTGTCGGGACTGCTCGTGTGGGTCATCCCTAACGGAGACCCGGCGCATGTGGCAGTCGGCGTGGAAATGGCCCAACCGCTCCTCTGGGCGATCGCAATCTTTTTCATGGTTTGTTTGCCGTTTGAAACGTCCGTCGATTCGGCGGGGCGAAAGGTGGCGTTCGCGATCTTGTTCGCCACGCTGCCGACGCTGGCGAGCTTTATCTTGTATTTCTGCGGTTGGCACTCGACGCGCGAACTGGCCGGTTTGGCGAAACAGGCGGATCCGGCCCGACCGTGGCAAGGGTTCCGGATGGTGCTGCTCGCTGCTGCACCGATGGCGGCCCTGGCAGTGGCGGCGACCGCCGCTTTTGCGGCGGTGTTCGCCGGCGACCGGGAACTCGAGCCGGTGCTGGTGCAGGCGGTGTTCCTGGGCCTGAGCGCGGTCGCGGTGCCGCACATTCTGCTCCAGGAAGTGGTCCGACAGCGCTGCGTGAACCCGTTTCAACCCGAGACCGTGTCGTGAACGCGAGCGATTACATCGTCGTCGGCGGCGGGTTGCAGGGGGGCTTGATCGCCCTCGCCCTGCGGCACCGACAACCGGCCGCGCGGGTGACCGTGATCGATCGCGGCCCGCGACCGGGCGGCAACCACACCTGGTCATTCCATGCCAGCGATGTTCCGGTCGAAGCGGAGCCGCTCATTCGCCCGCTGGTGTCGGCCGACTGGCCCAATTACTTGGTGAACTTCCCCGGTTTCGCCCGAACGGTCCCCTCCCGCTACGCGGCAATTTCGTCCGGCCGCTTTGCGGACGTACTGGAAAACGCCGGCTGCGAGCTGCTGACTGGCACCGAGGTCGTGGCCTTGGGTGAGTCGTCCGTCCGGATGGCGGGCGGCATCGAATTGAACGCGACGTGCGTGTTGGATTCCCGCGGACCGACCGCCGCCGAGACGCCGACCGCAACCGGCTACCAGAAGTTCGTCGGGCTGGAAATCGAAACCGAACGGCCGTGGCCGGACGCCGTGCCGACCGTCATGGACGCGACCGTCCCTCAAGACGACGGCTTCCGGTTCGTGTACGCGCTGCCGTTCACTCCGACCCGCGTCCTGATCGAGGAGACGCACTTCGCCGACGGCACGGGGTTGAACAAGCCGCTGCTCCGCCAGCGGATCGGCGAGTACGCCGACTCCCGCAACGTCGGCCGCTGGCGGGTGCTCCGCGAGGAGGCCGGGGTGCTGCCCATGCCGTGGGTCGGTGGCGGCGTGCGTGTCCCCGACGCCGGCCCGATCCCGGTCGGGTATGCCGGCGGCTGGTGCCACCCGGCCACGGGGTATTCGCTGCCGGTAGCGGTTCGCGTGGCGTTGGCGATCGCGGCCGTGCCGCCGCACGACGCGCGAACCGCCCTGCGGCGTCTCGCCGGTCGGCTACGCCCGCGGCAGCGGTTCGCTCGGTTTCTAAACAGCCTGCTGTTCAAACTGGTCGTGCCCGACCAACGGTGGCAGGTGTTCCGGCGGCTGTACCGCGCCGTACCGGATGCCACGCTGAACCGCTTCTACGCCCTCGACTTCGGCCCGCTCGACGCCGCAAGGATGGTGGTCGGCTGGCCTCCGCCGGTGGTCCTCTCCCGCCTGATTCACCGCCCGGAGCCGACGCCATGCCCGTCGCCCTCGATCTGACACCGCCGACTGTCGCTGACGACACCGATGCAGTCGCGGAACTGCTGGCCGCGATGAAACCGCCGCTGGGGGTTCCCGTCAAGCTGTGGGAATCGTCGTTCCTCGATCCACTGACGGAGTTCCTGTCCCGCCCCGGCAAGCGGTTCCGCAGTCAACTGACGCGGCTAGCCTGGACCCTCGCGGGCCGGATCGATGACCCGCCGACCGAACTGCCGCTCGTTGTCGAATTGCTGCACGCAGGATCGCTCATCATCGACGACATCGAAGACGGCTCGTTGCAACGGCGCGGGCGTGCAGCACTCCACCGCGTGATCGGCACGCCCGCGGCCCTGAACTTGGGCAACTGGCTGTACTTCTGGCCGTTCAAACTGCTCAAGCAAATGGACCTTCCGCCCGCCGCCGAACTGGCCGCGACGCGCGTTTGTCTGGACGCCGTGCGGGTGTGCCACGAGGGGCAGGCGCTCGACCTCGCCGCCCGGATCGGCGACCTGCACCCGTCGGAGGTGATTTCCGTCTGCCGGGCGATCAGCGAGCGGAAGACCGGCGCGCTGATGGGCCTGGCCGCCGAACTCGGCGCGACCGCCGCCGGGGCCGACGCCGACACGGTTCGCGCGCTGCGGACGTTCGGCGAGCGGGTCGGGGTGGCCCTGCAAATGCTCAACGACTTGAGCGAACTGACCGGCGCGGCCGGCCCGCTGAAGCACCCCGAAGATCTGACGAGCGGCCGTATCACCTGGCCGTGGGCGTGGGCGGCGCAGCGGCTTCCCGCGGCGCAGATCGACGCGCTGCAAGTCCGCGGCGCGAACCTGGCGGCCGGCAGCGGCGACGCGGCGGTGCTGGCCCGCGCGCTTCTCGCGGCTTTGGGTGCCAACCCGCAGCGGCCGATTCGCCAATTGCTGGAGTATGCCTTCCGCGATCTGACCGAAGCGGCCGGCGATCACCCGGCGTTGGCCGCGGTGCGGGCGGAGCTAGACCGCTTAACCCGTTACGACTCCGAAGCCGCGGCGCGACCGGCGAGCCGGTCGACCAGCGTTCCCACCTCCGGTGACCGATGACCGACTCCGAACCGCTAGTGCCCGATCGCACCCGCCTGATCATCACCCGTGTGTTCCGGCTGCTCGAAGACGTCATCTTCGTCGGACTCGGGGTGCTGCTCGCCGGCTCCGCGCTCTACATGCTGACGGCCTCCGCCCTTTCGTTCGGCCAGCACCTATTCGCCCTCACTCTGACGCCGGCGGCGGTGGTGGAGCTGATCGAGCAACTCCTGCTGGTCCTGCTGGTGGTCGAGATCCTGTACACCGTGCAGGTGTCGTTCCGGGAGCACACCCTCGCCCCGGAACCGTTCCTACTCATCGGGCTGATCGCGGCCGTCCGCCGGGTCCTGGTCATCACGGCGGAACTGGCCGAAGCGCGGAGCAAGACGGAAGAGGCGTTCCGGTTCCTCATGATCGAACTGGGGGTGCTGACTCTGCTCATTCTCGCGCTCGTGGCGTCGGTGGTGATGCTGCGACGCAAGGGTGATCGCGGGGAGGTCCGCCGAGATGTCTGACGTCCGCGCGGCGGTGATCGGCAGCGGGTTCGGCGGACTGGCGGCCGCCGCCCGGCTGCTAGCCCTCGGCGCGCGAACGGTGCTGTTCGAAGCCCGCGACAAGCCGGGCGGCCGCGCGTACGTCTATGAGGACCAAGGCTTCACCTTCGACGCCGGGCCTACCGTGATCACCGCGCCGGAGTGCCTGGAAGAAGTGTTCGCCGCGGCCGGCAAGCGGCTGAAGGATTACGTCGAACTGCTGCCCGTGACGCCGTTCTACCGGCTGATCTGGTCCGACGGCACACGGTTCGATTACGTCGGCGAGCAGGCCGCATTGGAAGAGCAAATCCGCCGCATCAGCCCGGCCGACCTCGATGGTTATCGGCGCTTCCACGCGTATACGAAGAAGGTTTATGCGAAGGGGTACACCGAACTCGGCGCGACGCCGTTCCTGCGGTTCTGGGACATGGTGAAAGTGGCCCCGCACCTGGCCGCTCTGCGGGCGGATCGCAGCGTGTACGCCACCGTCGGCAAGTTCATCCGAAGCGAACACCTGCGGCAGGCCTTCTCGTTCCACCCGTTGCTCGTCGGCGGCAACCCGTACAGCACCAGCGCCATCTACACGCTGATTCACCACCTCGAGCGCGAGTGGGGCGTCTGGTTCCCGAAGGGCGGCACCGGCGCGCTCGTCCGCGCGTTCGTGAAACTGCTGACCGACTGCGGCGGGGAACTGCGACTGAATAGTCCGGTGCGGCGGATCGCGGTCGATGCAAGCGGTCAGCATCAGGTGACAACCGACGCCGGCACCGAAGCGTTCGATGTGGTCGTCTCCAACGCCGATCTGCACCACACCTACGCGAACCTGTACCGGGACGAACCCCGCGCCGCCCACACCGCCCGCAGGCTTGAGCGGATGACGTGGTCAATGTCGCTGATGGTCATCTACTTCGGCACGAAGGTCCGCTACCCGGACTTGGCGCACCATACGATCCTGTTCGGCCCGCGGTACAAGGGGCTGCTCGACGACATCTTCCACGGTGGCACGGTGGCCGACGACTTCAGCCTCTATCTGCACGCGCCGACCGTGACCGACCCCGGCATGGCCCCGCCCGGGGGCGAGGCGTTTTACGTTCTCAGCCCGGTGCCGCACCTGGGCCACGCCGACATCGATTGGGACACGTTCGGTCCGATCTACGCCGACCGCATCCTCGAAGCGCTGGAAGCCCACCTGCCGAATTTGCGGGCGAATATCGTCACGAGGCGGGTGTTCACGCCGAAGCAGTTCCAAACGGAGTTGAACGCGCACCACGGCTCGGCGTTCTCGGTCGCGCCGCTGCTAACACAGAGCGCGTACTTCCGCCCGCACAACCGCGACGCCCGCATTCCGGGGCTGTACCTGGTCGGGGCCGGGACGCACCCCGGCGCTGGGGTGCCCGGCGTGGTGAACTCGGCCAAAGCGACCGTCGGACTGATCGAACGGGATTTCCGGTTGAAACCGTGAAGGGCACGCTATGCCAGAGCAGACGGAACGGGCCATCATTCGCCAGCATTCCAAGAGCTTCGCGCTGGCCGCCCGGTTGTTGTCACCGGTGGTCCGGCGCCACGCCGAGCGGTTGTACGCGTGGTGCCGGTACGCGGACGACGCCATCGACCATGCACCGACCCCCTTGGCGGCCGTTGTCGCCCTCGCGGAACTGCGGGCGGAGCTCGACGAGATTTACGCCGGTCGGGTGCCGGCCACGTCCGCCGGACTGATGCTGAAAGCCGTCGCCGAGGACATCCGCTTGCCGCGGGAATATCCCGACGAGTTGCTCCGGGGTATGGAAATGGATGCCTCCGGGCAGCGGTACAAGACGTTCGACGAACTTTTGCTGTACTGCCACCGAGTGGCCGGGGTGGTTGGGCTGATGATGTGCCACGCGATGGGCGTTGCCGACGACCGCGCGGCCGTCCACGCCGGACATCTGGGCATCGCCATGCAGCTCACGAACATCGCCCGCGACGTGGCCGAGGACTGGGCAAAGGGCCGGCTGTACTTGCCGACGGATTGGCTCGGTGGCGATCCCCCGGCCGGTCAACCGCTCGAGGATTCCACAACCGTCCCGACGATTCGCCGCCTGCTCGACGAAGCCGACCGCTACTATCTATCGGGCGACGCTGGACTCCCTTACCTCGACCTCCGGAGCCGCCTCGGGGTTCGGACGGCGCGGGCGGTGTACGCGGCCATAGGGACCGAAGTCCGCCGGAACGGTTGCCGCCCGTCGGGTGGGCGAGCCGTCACGTCGAAGGTGACCAAGCTCGGTGCCGTGATGGCGGCGGTCTGGTATACATGGAGCAAACCACGGCGACCGACGGCCCTCGCCGTGCCGTCGACAGTGTTCGGTTTTAGCCCGCTGATGGGCTGACGCGGGCTGACGGCGGTCCTTTCTCTCACTCTCCTCCAGAGACTCTCCCATGAACGGCTGGCGCGATTCGATGTCCACGGTGATGTTCGGCCTCGCCCTAGTGCTGGTGATGGCGACGGTGTTGTTTGTGTTGGTCGGTGTGAACCCGAAGAATGACGAGTACAGCACACTGCCGTGGGTGTACAGTGGTGCGTGCGCGGCGGGGAGCGTCGCCTGCTGGGTGATCTCCGGTCGGCTCGGCCGTCAACTGACGGCGAAGTGATGTCACCCGCGAGAAAAAATGAGGAATTTGTGCGCAGACTTCACGCTCGGGAGTTGTCTCGGAGTACATCCGGTGAATGGTTACAACCGATATTCATCCAAATGATCAAGCGGTAACATTATTCCGTTTGGATTTCTTCCTCTTCCGTGGAGGCCTCTGAACTCGGGGGTTCAGGATCAATGGGGACAATGGAAGTGTCCCCTTACGGGGAGACAACTCTCCCCATTGATCCGCCAGTGTTCCTTCATTTGAACCGAGATCATCGGGGAGAGCAGGAGAATCATCGGGCAAATCGGGATTTACCCGATGTTCCTCGGTCATCGTTGGCTGTTCTTCTTGAACGGGGCGCCGGTACCCAGCGACCTCACGTTTGGCGGACTCACCAATCGACTTCTTCCAACCATGCAGTTCGATTGTCCCTTCCTCGAGCATACGTTGCCGTGGCCGCCGGCTCGGCATTGCTTTGCTCCGATTCGATGCACTTCAAAACTTCCTCCGCTTCTTCCAAAAGGGATTTCCTTGCACTTGCTGCCGGAGACTTCGAGGAACGTCGAACCGCTTCCCATTCCCTCGATTTATCTCGCGTGAAGCGGAGCCAGTGAAACGCAAACTCCGATAGAGCGCAGGGCTCTAAGACAAAGCTTTTGAACCCCTGATTCGTGCAAAGCTCGTTCGCGGCAATGGCGACGTACCCAATCGGAGCTCTACTCGACATCAGGACGGCACCTTCCGGCAGTAACTTCGCAGACCAGGCGCTGTAACCGGCCTCGGTCAAGAAGCGGCGCCCATGCTGGATATAGACGGCATCAAAGACGCTCAGGTCTGCTGGAGTGATCCAAGCGATTCCGTGTTCAGCGAAGTAGGTTTGATCGTTCGCTGTCGGCGTGCCACCCCCGGTTACAGTAGCAACCTCACCCATCAAGGATGTGGACCACCCCTCCGGCAATTCCTCGGCGATCATGATGCGGCTTCCGGTTTCAGCAGCGGGCGGAAGCCGGCTTGCTCGAAGTATTGGTCGGCGGTGAGGGCGTCGGTCAATTCGAGTTCGGTCATCACCTCGAAGGAGATGCAATCGGTGAGCGACCATTCCTTGTCGGGCCGGGCGGCGAAGAG
>JAYSYN010000169.1:0-14379 GCA_043727575.1 Fimbriiglobus sp. | reverse complement strand
GCTCCCCGGACGGGGAGTGTTTGCAATCCGAAATCCGAAATCCCAAATCCGAAATGTTAATTGGTAATTCCCTTCGTGATGCCCATGAACACATCTTCCAAGTTGATCTGTTCTTCGTTGAAGGTCATCAATTTGAACTTCTCGGCGATCAGGCGCTCGGGGATGAAACAGCCGTCGCCTTCGCCGTCCTTCAGGGTCACGCGGATCGTCCCGGCTTCCTTGGTCACATCGACCGACTCGACCTCGATGTATTGTTCCAGTTTCTTCGCCGCAACCTCGTTCATCTCCGGGCCGACGGAGACGATGTACACTCGCTTGGTTCGCACTTTGGCAATGGCCTCTTCGACGGTGCCGTTGAAGATGAGTTTGCCGCGCTCGATGATGCCGATCTTATTGCAGATGTCGGCGAGTTCGGGCAAAATGTGCGACGACACCATGATCGTCTTGTTCATGCCGCGCAACTCTTTGATGAGTTCGCGCATCTCGATCCGGGCACGCGGGTCGAGACCGGACGCGGGTTCGTCGAGGAGCAGCACCTGCGGCTCGTGGAGCAGAACGCGGGCCAAGCCGAGGCGCTGCGTCATCCCGCGACTCAGGCTGGTGACGAGGGCGTCGCGCTTGTAGCCGAGGTCGACGAGTTCGAGCACCTGGTCGCACTTCTTGCGGCGGTCGGCCCCCTTGATGCGGTACGCCGCGGCGAAGAATTCCAGATACTCCGTCACCTTCATGTCGTCGTACACGCCGAAGAAGTCGGGCATGTAGCCGATGCTGCGGCGGATCTCTTTCGACCCCGTGTAGATGCTGTACCCGCAGACGCTCGCCTCGCCCCACGAGGGGTTGAGCAGCGTCGCCAAAATGCGCATGGTCGTCGTCTTGCCGGCGCCGTTGGGCCCGATGAACCCGAAGCAATCGCCTTTGTTGAGCTTCAGCGTCAGCCGGTCGAGAGCGTAGAGGTCGCCGTATTTCTTCGTGAGGTCACGGCACTCGATCATGGAATCGTCGGACATGGAATGATCCTATTTGCCGATGGGCTTCACGGGGTAGTAGATCTTGTTTCGGGGCGGTCGAATACGGCGTGAATGAAATCGCGGAAAGTTACGATACCGAGAAATCCTACGGCGAAGCGGTTGTACGGATTTAAGAATCCATCTGAGAAAAGTTTAGCACACCCGCCTATCAAGAGGCCGAGCAAGATTGATAAGGGCGCCAGCGGAGCGACTGCGTAGCTCAACAATGCGATAATAATTCCGATAGACACTCCGATTTGCCATCCGTCTGTTCGAGGGATAAACCACGGTTCCGGCAATCGACCAAGCCTCGCCAAACGAATTCTGCAAAACAGGAGTGGATCGTGCCTCGCAAAGTCTTCGATTGGGCTCGAGGGGGTCATTTTGCTCGTATCGGCTCCGGAATCGGAGAGCAGTCTTTTCAACATCAAAAACATACCGGCCGTTTCACATGATTTGCCGAGCACAATCAAAGGATCATTTACGGGTATGCGGAGCGCGGACGCGATGTCCACACAAAGTTCGCGGAGGCAACGAGGCGGTTTACACACGTTCCATCGGCTTTCGGCTAACGATAACCCGAAATACGGAAAGACATCGGTCCAATTCGCCGCGCCATCGCACAAATCCACGAATTCATCGATTGGCAATTCGACGTCAATTTTCGCAATGTCGCATTTCGAGAGCAGGCTGTATGCATCGCAGAAAATGCGAAACTCGGCGAAGACTTCTTCGACAGTGAGTTTGCGGTAATGGAATGATGCCGGCATCGTCAACCCAAAGAATTCCTGTTCAAGATCGCCAGGACCATCTTCTCTTCGCCCCAACGGGGCCGACTTTTACAGCCTAGGGCGGAAGCCCTAGGACATCGGGGACAATCTCTTCCGCCCCAAAGGGGCCGGTGTTGGGAGCGAACTACGCCGGCCCCTTTGGGGCGAAAACACAGAGGCCGGTCGTTCCCAGGGCTCCCGCCCTGGGCTGTAAAAGTCGGCCCCGTTGGGGCGAAGAATATCGCTCACTTCCCGACGGGCTTCACCGGGATGTAAATGCGAATGTAGGTTTCTTGTTGCAGCGTACCGGGGACGGCCGGGCGCGGGCCGCTGCCGGGGAGGGCCTTCAACCAGAGGGTGCTCGGGCTGGCGCTCTCGGGGTTGGTCAGTGCGGTTTCGGCGTTGCCGCTGACCTTCGCCAACTTCAGCAGCACGATCACTTCTTCGGTATTGGCTTCGCTCAGACGCCACGATTGATCGAGTCGGCGGAGCGTCGAATTTTGCAGACTGCGGCCGGCGGAATCTTTCTGGATACCCGCTTCGTGGAAGAGCACGCTCCACAGGGCGAGCGGGCCACCGGGGGTTTCGGGCGTCGATTTCTTCGCCGCGCCGCGGCCGGTGTAGTTCACCTCGGGTTCGCCGTTGGCGTAGAACTTGGCGTCCGGCGCGAGCGCGGCCCGCTCCCAGTCGCCGGCGACCGCCGTGCTGCCGGGGTTGAACTTCACGGGGATGCCGGTGCCGATGCCCTTGTCGAGCCTGTACGGCTTGCCGGCGAAGTACGCGATGGCTTCTTCAACTTCGGGCAGCGGCAGGTTGATGGTGATCGTCCCCGAAGCGCCGAGCGGGGCGCTGGGCAGGTGGGCCACGGTGGAAGTCACGGGCGGGTTTTTGACGTCGAGATACCCGGACCAATTCGCGGTGAAGGTTTTGGTCGACCAGACCTGCACGGGAACATTCGCGAGTCCATTGGCGGTGTCGCTCGCTTGGTCCGTGCCGCCCTTGGGGTCGATGCGGTACTGGTAGTTGCGGTAACCGCCACCGATGCCGCCCCCTTGGCCGACGCGGCTGCCGCCCATCCAATCGACGACCGCGACCGGTTTGGTTTTGATCTCGGGATCCGGGGAGCCATAGCCCCACGGTTCTTTCGGTTCGATGCCGACGGTGTAGTTGTCGATGCGCGGGCTGAACACGGTGAACCACGATTGCCCGTAGACCCGGTTGCCGCCGACGTCGACGTCGACCACGTCGATCTTGTTCACCCGCAAGTCTTTGCCCTTGATTTCGTAGGCCGTGAAGTACGCGGCGGCACTGACCGTGAGCACGATGATCGGGAAAGTGATCCAAGTCAGTTCGAGTCGGCCGAGGATCTTTTTCAAGAACAGGTATTCGACCGGCCCGATCAGCAGAGTGTAGAGGACGATGAACAGCGCGACCCAACCGAAGGAGATCACGGGCACGCCTTCGAAGGTGTCGACGTTTTGCCGCAAGGCGTAGGTGATGCCGTCTTCGGAGGCGGTCGGATTCACGCCGGGGGCCAAGTTGCTCGGGTCGTACTTTTCCGGAGGCACGGCCGCGCGCTCCGAGCCCGCCTTGCGGACGAGCCAGTCCCAAAACTCCGGGCGCTTGTCGAGGTCGCGGAAGGGGGAGGCGTCGAGGTCGAAGGCGACGACGGTGATGCGCCCCATGCCGACGGGGACTTGCACGACTAACGGCAGCGCGCCCCCTTCGAAAGCGGCGCGGGGGTTTTTGACCATCTCGGGGCTGAGGCAGTACGGAGCGGCGGTCCCCGCCTTCGGCCGCAGTTTCACGATGCGGAAATTGCCGGCCGGGGCGGGCGGAATCGGATTCCCGTCTTTATCTTTCTGCGGGTTGCCCTCGGCGTCCCGCTTGACGCGGACGGGGTTTTTCAACTCGGTTTCGATGCCGCTGCGATTGGCCCCGGTAAAGATCAACGGAACCGATTCGACCAGTTCGCCTGAGAATGTCAGTGGCAAGAACACTTTGAATGCATCGGAGTTGAACGCGTCGAAATTCTTCCCGAGGCTGACGACGAGCCGGCCGCCGCGGGCGACGAACTCGCGCAGGGCGTCCCGCTTCGGCTTGTAGAAGTCGCCGAAGAACTTGATCAAGAAGTCTTCGCTCGCCCCGCCGGTGGCGAGGACGACGAGATCGGCCGTGTCGTAGCCGAACCATTGGTCGGGGAGTTCTTCCACGCTCGTGATCGCGGCCGTTTCGATCCGCCCGTTGCGGAGCTGCCGGTCGCCGCGATTCGGCTCGCCGGGCAGGTCGAAGCCGCCGAGTTTGGAGCCGATCGACAAGATGACGTAGACCGAGGTGTCGCGGAGCCGGACGTTCTCCAGCGTCGTGAGGTCGGAGATCGACGACGGGCTAGTATCGGGTTCGTTCGTGAAGATCTGCAGTGTGACTTTGCCGCCTTGACCGCCCGGCCTCACGAGGGGGACGCCGTTTTTGGCGAAGAGTTCGCCGGTTTCGACGAAGGTGCCCTTCGGTCGGAATTTATCGTCGGCGCCGGTCGGAGTATCATTCAACACCGGCGAACCGAGGGGCCAACGGATGACGGTCTTGGCGTCGTCGCTGTCGTAGGCCGTGATTTCGACTTGGAGCGGCTTGTCGGTCTCGCCGAGGATTTCGAGCCGGAACGAGACGGGCGCCCAAAGGCCGGTCTTGCAGACGCGCGCCGCCGCACCGCCGTCGTCGCGTTCGCCTGTGAACTTGGACGCGGGTAAGCCGACCTTGGCGTCGGCGATTTTGACCTTCGGCTTGCTGAACTGCGCGGCGACCGGCGACGCGGCCCAAACCAGCAGCGCGAGGGCGAACCCGAGGCGAATCGGCGAGGCTTGCATACGGACCCCTAATCGTCGCCGGCGAAACCCACCCCAACAGTTTAGCTCACGCCCGGCCGCAAGCCCACCCGCCATTACGCCGGATCGCCCCTCCGAGGTCGATGATGGCGGGATTATCTTACCCGATCGGCGTTACCGAAAGATCTTCTTCGCCCAAGTGCCATCCGAACGGGAGAGTGGCGGTTCGGGTGGGTCGTCGTAGATCGTCAATTCGGAGCGGCCACCGTCGTACACCGAATCGAGCACGGCCTTCAAATCAATCGGCAGGTCGGGATCGCCAGCCTTCAAAGGTACGGGGACGATGGGAATCGGATCGCGGAGACCGAACGGCCAGATTTCAACGGTGGGCCGCTGCATTACCCGGCTGACGGCGATCCGGTAATCGGATGCGGGGCATCCTTCGAAGGGCATCGGTTCGCCGCCGCGGAGCAAGTCGATTTCGACGAAGTGGGCATCGCTGCTGAAAATGGCCTCGCGCTTGTCGAGGTAGGCGCCGCGGTCTTTGCCCGGAGCCTTGTTCGCGGGGCTGAGCACTTCGATGACCGCGACTACTTTTTTCCCCTTCAAGTCGCGGATCGTCAACCAGCGCTGCGGGACACGGATGACGTCGGGCAATCGGGCGAGCACGGAATGCAGACGATTGCTCGTGCGGGGTTCGGCGACCGCTGTCCCGCCCGCCGGGCGCAAGCCGCGTCGGACGGCGACATCGGCGACGATGAGCTTGGGTCGGCGGCGCGGATGGGCCTCGTCATCGCGGGTGATGTCGATGGCGAGGCTCTCTTCGATATCGATGAAGTAGCCGGGCGCGATCGACCGCATGATCGCGTAGTTCAATTCGGTCAAGAATTTATTGTGGAACCCGCGCCAGCGGCCGGGCTGCTCGAAGTACGGGTTCATTCAGGGGAAGGGCGATGGCATGGGTCAACCTCCGGCTTCGAGCTCCGCTTCCATTTCTTTTCGGACCACTTCCCATGGTACCGTCTCCGATTTTCCGCTCCGGACATCCTCGATGCGTTGCTGAAGTTCCGCGGCCCATTCGGGTTCCGAGATCTCTTCAAACTCTTCGTCATCGAAGGAGTCGAGTAGTAGGGCGGCCAACTCCCCGCGTTCGGCTTCGGAAAGTTGCATCGCGGCATCGAAAACGGCTTGCAGTTGGGGCGACATGGTTCTCATCCCGTGTAAATAAGGTGCCCGTCAGTCCATTGACCGACGACTCGCTCCGGTTCGCCTTTGGGTTTCTGCATCATCGGACCGTTGTAAGGGCTGTGCAGGCCGAGATAGCGGACTTCGCCTTCGCCGAGGTACTCGAACATGCGAGGACTGCACGGATCGATACCATCGTTGGTGCGATTATAGCATCGATCCGTTACAAGACTTTCTGGCCTGCAATCAAGTTCCGCAAGAACCTCGGCGACGATTTCCTTGATCGGAATTGGCAAGGAGCCGTACTGTTGGGCCAACCTTTGACCCACACGATCACAGACTGCGTCAATACGTTCTTTCGCCATGGCTATTTCCCCCACGTGATCGGGAACTATTTGTGCTGTCGAACTCGTATTCGGTTACCGAGTTTGATGAGCTCAACCGGCCTGTCGGCTTGGATGCCGGAGTCTGTCAGAATGCGACTAAGCGCATGGTCGCCATCCGTGTTTTTGACTTCTGGGTTAATTTGGGCCGACTTGCCCGTTTTTGAGTAACGCAGTGTTCCAGCGTAGATGCCTTCGACGACCTCGATTTGGATTGGGATCAGTGCCCCTCGTGTACCAGAGTCACACAGTTTTTGAGCCTGATCGCCGACGGCGCGGATCCACCATCGGATTGAACCGTCTTTTGACATCGACCCTTTGGTTGAAATCACAGCTTGGATCGGATCGCTCGATGCGTCTTCCCAATTGCCTTCGGTTTCATTTCGGGCGTATTCATCCCAGCACTCCAAACAGCGAGCGAGGATGTCGATAGTAGGTTCTTGCTCTTCGGTGAAATCGTCACTCGAAGGAGAATTGTGTGCATCTTTGGCTTGATTCAAGGCATCACGAATTAAACCTCTGGCGGTCGCGTGTCGTTCAAGATTCCCGTAAACCACTGCGTAAAGCCATGAAATTGCGATGTCGATGTCGCCAGAAACTCCAGGACGCATGACAGCCTCCCTTGGGAACCTGAACGCTTCGTTATGTACTATCTATTTGCAGCAATTCCCTCGCTGGCGCGTCGGGCTAACGGATTACTTCCCCTTCACCGCGTCCGCGACCTCGCCCTTGGGGAGGTTCGGCACCGCCTTCAGATTCGCCATCATGTTCTTTTTGTAAGCCTCGACGCCCGGTTGGCCGTAGGGGTTGATGTTGCTCAATCTCCCTTCGATCACCGTCGCCAGCATGAGCATTTGCATCAGCTGGCCGACGGTGTGCTCGCTCACGCTCGGCAGCAAGAGGTCCGCGCTCGGGCGGGCCGCTTCTTGGTAGGCTTGGTTCGTGCCTTTGATCGCCGCGTCCATAATGTCCGGAATACTGCGGCGGCTGAATTGATTGAGATCGTCCTCGTTGCGGTCGGACATGCCGATCATCACCGGGGAATGCTTCGCCGTGCGGACGATCAGGTTGTTGATGACTTTGTCCCGCGTCCCCTCTTGGTGCTGCTGGCCGCGGCTGTGGAGATCGCGGCTGTACACGCTCGTGATCGGCGTGGCGCCGCGGTTCATTTTACCGAGCGATTCGCTCAGCAGTTGGTCGTACCAGAAGCCGATCGATTCGAGCTTCTTGTTCCAGATTGCCATCACGCGGGTTTTCTTACCGGCTTCCTCGTTCATCAAATGGTTGATCGCGGCGAATTGCAGCACCGGGTTGCGGTCGAACGGCTCTTCGAGGAAGCGTTTGGTCATCGCCGCGGCGCCCAACAGCAAGGCGCGGACGTCGAGGCCCATCACCGCCGCCGGGAGCAGGCCGACGGGCGTGAAAACGCTGTACCGGCCGCCGATGTCGTCCGGGATGGTCAGCACATCCTCGTCGGCGATCCCCTCGGCCTTGGCCAAGTCGCGGAGTTTCCCCTTCGGCCCCGTCACGGGCACGATCAGCTTCTTGAGCCAGTCCGATTTCGGCCCGTAGAACTTCTGCATTTCGGTGCGGAAAGTCCGGTACGCCGCGGCGGTTTCCATCGTCCCGCCCGACTTGCTGACTACGATCATGCCCCAGCGCTCGCCGGCTTCCTCCGGTTCGACGCAGGTGTTTTCGAGCAGTTCGAGCAGTTCCTGCTGAGCGTCGTTGTCGAGGTGATTGCCGTCGAAATAGATCCGCGGTTTCCCCATGCGCATCTTGGCGGGCAACTCGTTGTGGCAAGCGTGGCACAAACTGTCGAACAACGCTTTCGCGCCGAGGTAACTGCCGCCGATGCCGAGGATCACGACGCGGTCGGTGTTCTCTTTCAACCGCGCGGCGATCCGCAGCGTCCGGCCGAGTTCGCTGGCGTCCCCCTTGCGCCGGTAGGCGTCGAGGGTTTTTTGCGGCAGGTCGATGAACCCGGACTGCAATGGCTGGAGCTTCGCCGGCGGGTTCTGCAGTTCCCGCTCGGCGGCCACTTGCCCGCGCACGGCGTTGAGCAACGTGCGCATCTGCTCGACGCGCTCGGGAGTCAGGAAATGCTGGGCCTGCAATTCGGCCAAGGGAGTCCACGCCTCCGGCAGCGGGGCCAGCAGCCGTTGGAAGGTGTATTCGATGGCTTCGTCGGGCAATTGCATCGCGGCGGCCTCGCGGTCGAAGTCGAGAGAGAACGAGAATCGAACGCCACTACTCTAGTTCAGAGTCGCGTCTGCGTAAACCGAATCCCGGCGACTGTCTGGGGAAGATAGAGGAATGGGGGACGGTGGCGCCGAGGTTGGTGCGTGCGAGCCCTTCGGTGTAGAATGAGGCACGCGCCCGCGAGAGATCCCGGATGAAGCACTACGCCGACCCCGAGTGGAGCGCCCTGCTGAAGGCGGTGGTCGATTCCCCGGCCGACGACCTGCCGCGGCTCGTCGCGGCCGATTGGCTCGAGGAACGCGGCGACTCCGAACGGGCCATGTTCATCCGGTTGCAATGCGCCGCCGAGAGCGATGCGTCCCCGGCGCTCGCTTGGAAAATCCGGACGCTCGCGAATTCGCTGACCGGCCGACTCTGGACGGTGGAAGCTTGCCCGAATTTGGTGACGCTCGAATTCGCCGAGGGCGGGCCCACGTTGACCGCACTCTCGGTCCAACGCTCCGAGCGGGTCGAATTCCGGCGCGGCTTCCCGGATCTGGTCGTTTGTCCCGCAGCCGAATGGCTCGCCCACGGCGCGAGCACCGTCCCCCGGCAACCGCTCAAGCGCGTCCGGTTGCTGCTTGCATTCGACGTGCCGATCGAACGCTGGTGGGCGATGCTCCCGACGCTGCGACGGTTGCAGACCGTGGAGATCAAGGGCCATCGGTCGGAACTCTTGGAGTTTTTGCATAAGAATCTGCCGGGGGTCGAGGTGCTAGGTTGACCCGGGAGGTTTTCGTCGAATCACCGTGCGCTCGGTGGCCACCGGTGGGATAACCTCACTCCCATTCCTTCACCGTTCGGAAGTTCAACCATGCCCCGCGACGCGTTCGCCCTCCTCGCTTGGCTCGCCTTCGGTTCGCAACTGGTCGCGGCCGACATCGCCTTTCCGAAATCCGCGGCCGTCATCGACATCACCCGTCCCCCTATTCGGCTAAAGGGGACGGCGTGGCCGACGACACCGCGGCGATCCAGCAAGCCCTGCTCGATGTGATGGGTCGGCACAAAATCCTCTACTTCCCCGACGGCACCTACCTGATCTCGAAGCCGCTCGTCTGGTCGAAGAAGAACAGCGACAAAGGCGATGCGTGGGGTTTCAACTTCCTGCAAGGTCAGAGCACCGCGAAGACGATTCTGAAGTTGAAGGACGAGACGTTCATCGATGCCAAAGCCGCGAAAGCGATGATGTGGTGCGGCGGATTCGGCTCCGCCGATTGGTTCCACAACTACATCCAAAACATGACGTTCGACGTCGGCTCGGGCAACCCCGGCGCCGTCGGCTTGCAGTTCTATTCGAATAACACCGGGGCCGTGCGCGACGTCGCCGTCGTGTCCCAAGACGGCCGGGGATTCATCGGCTTCGACGCCGGGCACCGCGATATGAACGGCCCGATGCTCGTGAAGAACCTCCGCGTGACGGGCTTCGAAACCGGCATCCGCTGCGCCGGGTCGGTGAACAGCCAGACGTTCGAAGGGGTGAAATTGGAGGGACAATCGAAAGTCGGCCTCGCGAATCGCGGGCAGTCGATCAGCGTGCGCGGATTGGAAAGCACCAACGACGTCCCCGCCGTCGAAGCCCAGAGCTTCACCGTGCTGATCGACGCCAAGCTGATCTCGCCGAAGGGAGCCGCCGTCGCCGTGACCGTCGGCAAGTCCCCGTTCTTCGCGCGGAACATCGAGACGACCGGCTACAAAACCGCAATTGCCTCCGAGGGTTCAACGAAGGTCGAAACCGGGCCGAAGGTCGGCGAATGGATCCAAGGGCGGGCAAGCCGGCCTTTCGAGGCCCCGGTGAAATCGACGAATCTGACGGTGCGAGAAACACCGGAGGCCCCGTGGGACAACCCGAAGGATTGGGCCGTGGTCGACGCCTTCGGCGCGGACCCGACCGGGAACAAAGATTCGGCCGATGCGATCCAAAAGGCCATCGACAGCGGTGCGACAACGGTCTTCTTCCCCGGAGCCTACAACCTCAAAAAGCCGATCCGCGTCCGGGGTAAAGTCCGGCGGCTCTTGGGCGTCGGCAACTGGATCGATTACAACTCGAACTCGAAGCCGGACATCATCGTCGAAGACGGCGCCGAGAAGGTCGTACACATCGAGCACTTCGCCCCGATCAACGGCGGCATCGAAATCGCCACCGAACGGACGGTCGTGCTGCGGAGCCTCGAATCGAAACGGGTGGTCTGCAAAAAGAAAGGGGACCTGTTCTTCGAAGACGTGGTGACGGACGAGCTGCGTTTCAACCCCGGCCAGCGCGTCTGGGCCCGGCAACTCAACGTCGAGAATCAGGGAACGCACATCGCCAATGACGGCGCCACGCTTTGGGTGCTCGGGTACAAAACCGAGCGAGGCGGGACGCTGCTGCACACGAAGAACGGCGGGGCGAGCGAAATCCTCGGCAACTTCAGCTACACGACGACCGCCGGGAAGCTCGCGCCGATGTTCCGCACCGAGGACGCCGCCGTCTTCGCCTTCTTCAACGAGGTCTGCTACAGCGGCGACCCGTTCGCGGTCTTCGTCGAAGAGACGCGCGGCAAGGTCACGAAGTCGATCAAACCGAGCGAAGGCGGCCTGACCCCGTATGTCACGGGGCCGGCGAAATAAAAACGGCCTCAGCCGAAGACCGTCCCGAGAGTTTGGCGGAATCGCTCGACGCTCGAGCGCACCTCGTTCGTCCCTTCTTCGCTGCTCGTCCACCCCATCGGAATGACTTCGATCCCTTCGAGTTGCTTGTAAGTGCTGAAAAAGTGCTCGACCTCGCGCAGGAAGTGCGAGGGCACGTCTTCGAGTTTGTTCATGGCCCCGAAGAGCGGATCGCGGTGCGGCACGGCGAGCAGTTTGAAGTCGTTGAAGCCTTTGTCTTTCATCTTGAACATGCCGACGACGCGGGCCTCGATGAGGCAACCGGGGAAGGTCGGTTCGTTCACCATCACGAGGATGTCGGAGGGGTCGCCGTCTTCGGAGAGCGTCTGCGGGATGAAGCCGTAATCGCCGGGGTACATCGACGAACTGTACAGGTAACGGTCCATCTTGATGAGGCCGGTGGCTTTGTCGACTTCGAACTTCGTCCGCCGGCCCTTGGGGATTTCGACGATCATGTTGACGACGGATTGCTCCCCGGTGCCGGGGGGAATCATCATGTAATCGCGGATGTAGTCGCGGCGAGCAAACATGCGGGCACCGGGTTCGGGGACAAAGCAATAAGCTTGTTTTAGGGAAAGCCGAGTTCGGAGGGGACGGCCTTTGGAGAATCGCACCGCCATCCGCCGCAAGCTGCTCGCCTGGTTCGACCGCGCGAAGCGCGACCTGCCCTGGCGCGCGAGCCGCGATCCGTACCGGATTTGGGTCTCGGAGGTCATGCTCCAGCAGACGACCGTCGCGGCGGTGATCCCGGTCTTCAACCGATTTTTGAACAGCTTCCCGACGGTGCAGGCGCTCGCGGCGGCGGACGAGCAAGCCGTGCTGAGCCATTGGCAGGGCCTCGGATACTACCGGCGCGCCCGGCACCTACACGCGGCCGCGAAGTCGCTGGTGGCCGACCACGCCGGCGAACTACCGGACGACCCCGCGGTGTGGGCGGCACTCCCCGGCGTCGGCCGGTACATCCTCGGGGCGGTGCTGTCGCAGGCGTTCGACCGGCGCTTGCCGATCGTCGAAGCGAACACGCTCCGGGTCCTGTCGCGGCTCTTCGGCAGCCGGCTCGACCCGCGCGAGGGCGCGGGCAAAGCTTGGGTCTGGCAAGCGGCGGAAGCGGTGCTCCCTCGGAAGCGCGTCGGCGACTTCAACCAAGCGATGATGGAACTCGGGGCGCTCGTCTGCACGCCGGTGTCGCCGAAGTGCGGGGCCTGCCCGGTGGCCCGCGAATGCATCGCGAACAGGCTCGGTTTGCAGGCGGAGATCCCACCGCCGACGAAGAAGAAAGAGTTGACCACGCTCCTCGAATCCGCCGTGCTCATTCAACGCGGCGGCAAGGTGTTGCTCTGCCAGCGCCCGCCGACGGCGGAGCGCGGAGCGATGCTCTGGGAGTTCCCCGCGAACGCGGACGTCGTCGGGATCACGGTGGAACACGGCCCGGAATTGCTGACGGTGCGCCACGGTGTGACGCGGTTCAAAATCACACTCGTCGGCACGGAAGCGACGTGGCAAAGCGGGGAGTTCGCCTCGGATTTCTACACGGCCGGCGTCTGGGTGACGGCGGTCGAACTCGCGGACTACCCGATGAGCACCCCGCAGGGAAAGTTGCGAACGGAGTGGACGAAAGACAGCCGGCAAGGCCGGCTGTGGTGAAAGGCGAATTGTCCTTTGGCGAGCCGAACCGCGTGAGCGGTCGGGTGATTCAGCAGGGCGAGCCGAACCGCGTGGGTGCAACCAAGTTTTCTGGGATCGCCGATCGTCGCCTTTCGCTCCGAGGATGTGAATTTTTGGACGTAGAAGCTGCGATCCTAATTCTGAGTGAATTATGAGCGCGTAGTATCGCGCCAGTTCGACGATCTCACCCCAATGAAGCATCGCAACACCATGCAGTTTGCGTCGTCTTTGAAAAATTCACAAGCTCTCCGCGAAAGTGCGGCTCACGTCAACGGGGTCCGACAATTCTCGCAATCCCCCTGTGATTCCGCACTTTCGCGGAGCGAAAGGCGACGATGCTCCGCGTGGCGTGCGCTCTCCGATCACCGGCGACCCCCGTAGAATTTGGTTGCACCCAACCGCGTGAGCGGTCGGGTGAATCCGGCGGGACGAAGCCATCCGCATTCGGGACCAACCCGACCGCTCACGCGGTTCGGCTCGCCGGGGTCACTTCTTCAATTTCGCCATGTAAACTTTGATCTCCGCGATGATCTCCTCCGGCGCGGAGATTCGAAGCCCGTCTTTGTCGAGCGTCATCTCGAAGCGGCTGCTGCCGTACATGCGAAAGAGATCGCTCACAATATCACCCACATCGGCACTGCCAAAATCGGCCGTGGTCAACGAGACTTTGGCGATCTTTGAATTGATAAATTTCGCCGCTTTCAAGTCGCGGACCATCTTCTCCAGTTGGGCGATGCGAGCCTGATCCAATACGCGCTGCGCGTCTTCGGCTTCGCGACGGATCGTCACACCCGGTTGAGGCGTGTCTTTGTCTGTGCCTTTTCCGCGCGGTTTTTCCTTCAAGGTGACGATCAAATTTTTGTAATCGCTGTCGTCTGAGTTAAACACCACGACTTTGGGCGGCTCGGCGAGCAGCCCCGAGTTCGTCAAGTTCTCCTCGGCTCGCTTCAGTTTGGTCATGTCCAAGATTTCGCCCGGCTTGATCCCGATCAACGCGGCGATCACTTCCTTGGAGTTCGTTTCGTTGCCGTTGACGCTGATGGTGCCTACGCGGGGCGGCTTCGGAGCGGCACCGGCCGGTCCACCCGGGGCGGTCGGCGCTTTGGCCGGGTCGCCCGCCGGCGTCACGGGGGTGGGGAACCACATCGATTCGAGCCTCATCGGCAGTTGGCCCGTGCCGACGCGGTTCGGGTCGACCTTGCCGTGCAATGGGAGCATCGGCGTCGGCAGCTTGCGGAAGACCAGCTTCTCTTCGGGGCCGAAGCCTTTGATCGTCACTTGGCCGACGAATTCCCAGCCGGCCTTCTCGCGCCTGGCGAGCCGTTCCTCGAAGTCCGTCAGGCCTTCCTTCGGCACCGGTTCGTACTCAAATTTCGTCGGTAGCTCGACGTTTCTGGCATCGTTCATCAATCGCCTGTAAGTCTCTAGCCGGTTTTGGTTCGCGGCGTCATTCGCGGCTTCGGCTTCCGCCCTGGCCAGCATGGCTTTAACTTTTTCCAACTCGGCCTTCAACTGAGCGACGGCGACGTCCTCTTTCGGCGGAACCGGCTTGGTCCCGGGAGTCCCCGCGACTTGCGCCGCGGCTTCGCCGGACCAACCGCCGCCGAAGCTCAAGCCCAAGCCGGTGGCGACGAGCACCCCGGCGGCGAGCAGTTTGAAT
>JAYSYN010000168.1:0-14389 GCA_043727575.1 Fimbriiglobus sp. | reverse complement strand
TTCACTTTGGCGGTTTCTTCGCCGATGCTGCCCATGTCTTTCTTTTCGAGGTAGCTGAAGATTTCGTCGGTGGAACCGTCGCTGAGGACGAAGACGTTTCCGGGCACCCCGCTGTTTTCGGTGAGGTTGTTCATGCCGTTGACGAAGGCGAGCAGGAACGAGAGCAGCGCGATGACGGACGCGAAGGCGACGGCGGTCATCGCGTTCGTCTTCCAGCGCACGCGGACGTTGCGCAGGTTGTAGGCCAACGGCACTTTGCCGATGAACAGCAGCAGCAGCACGTCGAAGCCGTAGATGGCGAGGAAGACGAACTGCCAGTGCTGGACCATCGCCGGGGGGAGTTTCTCGTGCAGGGGCGTTTTCAGGAAGGTCCGCAATTCTTCCGATGAAATATTGTCGATCGCTTCCTTGCGCTGAGTCTCGGTTTTGCCCATCAGGTCGCCGGGGGCGAACAGGAGCGTCCGCGGGATCACGGCGAAGGAGCCGCGCTCGCCCAGCGGCAACCGGCTGACGAGTTCGACCGAGCAGGCCAAGATGACGAGGAAGACGACGAAGCCGGAGATCAACGCGGTGGCGCGCCGGAAGGTGCGGAGCCAGAAGCCGGGCCGACCGACCGATTCGGTCAGCACCGACTCCTGCGGCATGATGGCCGGAAACGCGAGCAGCAGCGCCGACAGCGGCAATAGCGAGAGGCCGAGGACGACCCCGGTTCCCAGCAGTTGCAAAATCTTGAAGCGGACGCGGACCCCGGCGCCGAAGGCGTGCAACGCGTCCGATGTTTCGGTCCCTTGCCGGGCCACCCAAACGTAGCCGATCACCGTCGCGATCGCGTGCGCCAATAAGAATGCCAGCATCTGCGCGGGGTTCGTCGGCGGGCCGGCCGACGCGAACGAGTCGGTGGCGACACCGGCGGCGATGGCCGCGGCCGCGGGGAGGAGCCAGTAGATGCCACCGAGCGCCGCGCTCAGCCCCGCCAGCAAAATCGTCCGGACGAGCCGGTCGACTGGCGAAGGTTCGCGGCCCGATTCCGCCACGGCGCGGGCCCGCGGCTTGACGTACCACTGCAGCCCCGCGACGGCGAGGATGGGGGTCGTGAGACCGGTCGCGAACTGCAGCAGGGTGCCGAGGATCTTCAACGCCGCGTTCATGTCGCCTTCCCGAATGTGAGTGCGTTCAAGCGACCTGCGCGAATACTTCGGAGACTTTCACTTTGCGGGCGTTCCAACTCGGCAAAGCCGAGCCGATGATGCCGACGGCGATGCCGAGCGCGGGGCCGAGGATCACGATCTCCCACGGCATGTTCGTGTTGTCGAAGAAGGTGAACTTCACCCCGACCGCGCGCGTGCCGTTCTTGACCATCAGCGGGACGAAGTAGACGAACCACGTGCTGAGCATGCCGCCGAAGAGGCCGATGAGCATCGCTTCGGACACGATCATCCCCATGAGCTGCCAGGGTTGGAACCCGAGGACTTTCATCACGGCCATTTCGGTCCAGCGCTCGCGGACGCCGATGGTGATCGTGATGCCGATGACCAAGCACATGATGACGCCGATGGCGGGCATGACGATGTACTTCAGGCCCCAGAAAATGTCCTTGTACGGTTCGAGGAACGAGCCGATGACGGCGGAGAAGGTCTCCATTTTCGCGGCCGGGGCGTTGAACTTGGACGGGTCGTTCACCAGCGCGGCGAGGGCTTGGTACGAGGCTTTGTTCGGCATGCGCACCCAGACGAGGTTGAGGCAGCGGTCGGCTTGCGGGTGGGCCTCCCCCTTGGTTTTCTTGTAATCGCCCAGCTTCGCGTCGAGGTAGTCGTACTGCATCGCCGCGGCGTTCCCCATGCGGCTGCCCGTGGGGAACGCGCCGACGATCTTGCACTCGAAGGTGATGTCTTTGTAATTGAGGCTGTAAAACTTCACCTCGTCGCCGACCTTCTTGCCGATGGTTTTCAGCCGGTCTTCGCCGATCACGATGTTCCGCCGGTCCCCGTTCATCGTGTCGATCACCCGGAGCATCTCCTCCCAATTGTCGTCGCCGAGGTCTTCCTTGTTCAATCCCTGCTCGCTCATCATGCCGTATTTCACGGAGTTCGGGTCGAGGGCGAAGAGGAACAAGCTGTTTTCTTGGGTGAACTTGGCCGGGTCGAGGCTCGCCCCGACGAACGACCACGTCATGAAATTCTCTTTGAGCCCTTCCGCGGCGAGCGCCCGGAAGCGGCGCCGGTCCGGGCTGGCTTCGTCGCGGTCGAGATCGTCGCGGAACAAGCGGTCCAGTTCCTCGGCCCGGATCGACCCGAGCGGGGACGCGGGAATCCCTTTCTTGGCCCGCTCGTCGTCGATCATCGGCCGCGGTTGCGACGACGGCGGCATCCCTTGGATGACGCCCTTCAACGACGGCGCGTACCCCGGCGGCATTTGGCTCGGGATGCTGAATTTGTCGCTCATGATGACCATCTGCGAGTCTTCCTTCTCCGCCGTCAATTTGCCGATCGACTTCACGACGCCGTAGATCATCGTCAGCATGCCCGTGAGGACGAATAGCGCGACGTACGTCAGGGCCGTGCGCAGCAGGTTCCGCCGCAGGCTCCGGAAGACGAGCCCGCCGAGCTTGCTGTACTTGCCGACGGGATCGGGGAAGTTCTGCAGCACCTTCAGCCCGAGGCTGAGCGAGCCCATCGCGGCGAAGAAAATCGGCAGCGTGAAGCACGCCAAGAGGGTCAAAAAGAAGATGGCGCCGAACATCCCCGCGGCGGCGTAGATCGCCGCTTGCATTAGCGAGACGTCGGGCGCGGTCTGGCCCATCGTGAATTCCGGGGTCATCGCGAGACCTCGAGGGAGTGTGCCGGGGCGGTGATGGTATCTTGGCCGACGAGCCGACCTTTTTCGAGGTGGACGATCCGCTGGGCCGACTTCGCCGCCGTCGGGTCGTGCGTCACCATCATGATCGTCTTGCCGAGTTCGCTGCGGAGCAGGTTGAGCAGGTCGAGCGCGGCATCGGCCGATTTGGAATCGAGTGCGCCCGTCGGTTCGTCCGCGACGATGATCGTCGGGTCGGTGACGATGGCCCGGGCGATGCCGACGCGCTGGCACTGCCCGCCGGAGAGTTGCCCGGGCCGGTGGTTCATGCGGTCGGCGAGGCTGACGATCTCGAGGGCGTTCTCGACTTGCGCCCGCCGCTCGGCTTTGCTCATCGGCAGCAGCAGCAGCGGCAGTTCGACATTCTCGTACGCCGAGAGGACCGGCAGGAGGTTGTAGAACTGGAAGACGAAGCCGACGTTGCGGGTCCGCCAACGGGCCAACTCGCTTTCCGAAAGCGACGAAATCTCTTGGCCGCCGATGGTGATGGTGCCGTCGGTCGGCCCGTCGAGGCCCGCGATGAGGTTGAGCAGGGTCGTCTTACCGGAGCCGGACGGCCCCATGAGCGCGACGAACTCGCCCTCTTGGACGTCGAGGTTTAAATCCATGAGCACCTCGATGCGCTCGGTGCCCCGGCTGAACGATTTGTACAAGTCGCGGACTTCGACGATAGCCATAATTCGCACGTCCGGGTTCGGGGATGGACTCTATTTGCTCAGGAACGTCACGACCGCGCCCATCTCCGGTTTCAAGTATTGCCCCTGCGCTTCGCCGGGGGGCAGCGTCACACTCACGCGCACGGTGATCACGCTCTTGGCCCGGTTCGCGATCGGCATGATGCGGAACAAACTGCCTTCGTAGGTGCGATCCGTGAATGCTTTCGGGACGATCCGGCAGGGTTGGCCGACCGTGAGCTTGCCGATGTCGGACTCCGGGATTTCCAAATCGACTTCCAAATTGGCGAGGTCGGCGATGTCGGCGAGGGAACCGGACGTCGCCCCGAACGCCAAGGGATTGACGAGGCTGTACAACTCGGCCTTCTTACTCAACACCGTCCCCGTGATCGGCATTTTGATGGTGCAATTGTCCACGCGCCACTGCGATTGCGCGAGCCGCGCTTTGGCGGCATCCAAATCCCGTTGGGCGGCGTTCCAATCTTCCTTGGCCGCGGCGATTTTTTCGGGGCGCGGGCCGAGCACCAACGTTTGAAAACTGGCCTCCAAGCCGGCGGTGCGCGCTTTGGCCGCGAAGTAGTCGGACTCGGCCTGCTGGAGTTCCCGCGGCGCCACGGCCAGCGAATTCGTACTGCCGATGTCCTTCAAGCGGTCGTATTCTTGCTTGGCGCGTTTCTCGATGACCGCCGATTCCCGCTTCTGTTCGCTCACTTGGTCTTTTTCGATCTGCCGGACGCTCGCGGGCAAAATTTCTTGGTAGCGCTGCCACGCCCCGGCCAATCGGCTCTCGGCGGCGCTGACGAGCGCTTTCGTTTCGTCGACGGCGGCCCGGTAATTCGTCGAATCGATCCGCGCGAGCACGGTCCCTTGGGCGTACTGCTTCCCTTCGACGAAGTTGTGTTCGATCAATTGGCCGCCGACGTCGATGGGGCTGACGGCGATCTGCCGGGCGGGCACGAGGTAGCCCGCGACCGGGGCGATGGCGATCGACTGCGCAGCGGACCCGCCGGACGATCCGCCGGATTTGTTCGTGGACACCGCGATCGGGCCGCTATCGGTGTCCGTCGCCGACGATTTGTAATAGCGGACGCCGACGCCGGCCCAGGCTAGAGCGAGTACGCCGCAGAGGATCCACGGCAGCCACGTGATGCCGCCGAGGAGGCCCTTGGCCCGCGCCGTCGGCCCGCCGATGCGGAGCCGCTGGACGCGCTCCTTCATGTCCCGCGATTCGGCCGTGGGCACCCGCTTGGCAGACGCCGGCGCTTCGGTCAGGGCCACCGGTTCGGCAATCTCGTTCATCGCCACACCTCAAGCGGAATCCGGGGAAACACCCAACAGCGGACGGAGAACTTCCAAACAAGCATTCAAAACGGCGGCTCGGTCGAGAGCGGCCGGATCGACCGCGAGCTGATCGCCCAATCCTTGGAATAAAGCCATGACGACCGACGCTTTCGCCGCGGCGGGGATCGGGCCGGTCGCGGGCCCCGACGCTTCGAGATCGGCGACGATGTGCGCCCGCCAATCGGCGTTCGCCGCCGCGAGCTTGGCCCGGAAATCGGGGCGGTGCCGGATCTGCGCTTGGAACGTGTGCACCAAGGAGAACAGCTCGGCCTTCTCTCCGTCGGGCCGGTTCAACATCCGCTCCAAACCGAACTTCGCCCGGTCGTAGACCGACCCCCCGCGCCCCGACCCCGGCGGCCCGAAGCCGCTCCGGGCCGCGTCGGCCATCATCTCTTCGATCATCCGTTGCAGCATCCGGTCAAACACCGCCAGCAGGATCGATTCTTTCGTCGGAAAGTAGTAGGTCAGTTGACCCCGGCTCATGCTCAAGCGGCTCTCGATGCGCCCCAACGACAATCGGTGGATCCCCTCGGTGGCGATGATGTCGGTCGCCGCGGCGACGATTTCATCGCGGCGCCGGCGAGCCACCGCCGAGTCGGTCGGCTCCGCGTCCGGAACCATTGGAGGGACGTTCGCCGGCCGACCGGGCGGATTTACCAACAGCGCTGATTTGCGGACGGCCATACCCTAAATTAGACCGAACGGTCTAACGTCGTCAACCCCGGCCGCGAATTTTGTTGCGGGCGGTTCACCAAATCCCCGATTCCACCGAACTTCCGAAATGCCACTCAACCGTCGCGATCACTCCGGCCGATAGATCCGGAAGAATCGGGCTCTCGGGGACGGGTCACATGCCGCGAACTTGGCGAAGATGGGTCACCCTCGGCGTGGTCGCGCTGGCGGGGTGCCGTGCGCCGAGCGTCCGCGTGACTTCGCCCGCCCAGACCCCGGCCGTGCCCTCGCAGCCGAGCGAACTCCCCGTCGCCACCGCCACCGCGCTCGAACCCGACTACGCCAAATTGCCATCGGTCGATCCGCAGAGCGCCTCGGCGATGCCGGGGGTGACGGCCCGCGCGCCCGTCACGGAAGCGACCGTGTCGAAACTCGCGGCCGAGCGGGCCGCACTGGCGACGGTCTTCCAACGCGAGAGCGAAATCCCGCATTTGGTCGCGGCAACGCCATCGCAACCGACGGGCGACGACGGGGCGTTGCTCCGGGATGTGCGGGCGTTACTGGGGACCGACGCCCGCCGGCGCGCCGCCGGCGACGCCGTCCAAGAATTTTTCCGGCTCGCCGATTTCGAAGGTCGGCTCGACTTATTGCGACTGTCGATCGACCGGCTCGATTTTCTGCGGGAAGCGGCCCGGAAAGCCAAAGCCGACGGGGCCCGGCTCCCGGTGGAGTTGGACGAACTCGACGCGCAGCGGGCGAACTTGCTGGCCATCCTCGGGCAGGCCGAACTCGGGGCCAAATTGCTCGACACCGACTTGAAACGCCGCCTCGGCCTCCCGGCGCAGATGCCGGAACGGTTGCTCCCCTCCGGGGATTTCGGCGTGCCGTCGGACACCGTCGATGCGGAGGCGTCGGTGAAAATCGCATTGGAACATCGGGCCGATTTGCAGGCCCTCCGCACCGCGTACTTGGGCCTGACTCCGCAGAATCTGCCGAGTGTGCAAGAGTACCTGCGCGGCGTCCCCGGGTCGGTCGGTTTGATCGGGAGCGGTTCGGTCGTCCATCCGCAAGCGTGGGATCCGCACTTGCCCTTTTCCAAATTGCTCCGCCGCCGGGCCGGCGAGTGGGCCAAGGCGATCGACACCGTGACCGCCGCGGAAGTCGGCGTGCGCCGCCAGCAACTCTACCGGTTGATCGAAGAGAAAGAGCGGGCCGCGGCCGACGAAGTGCGGGCCGCCGTCGCCACGCTCAACGAGCAGACCCGGCAGGTCGGCTTGGCCCGCTGGCGATCCGAGCAGCAGATGTCGAAGTTTGCCGACGTCAAAAAAATGGCGAAGGGACCGTTTTTGGAAGTCCCCGCCGAACTGGAATCGCTCCGGGCCCGTTCGGAAGTCATCGCCGCCGCGATGGCGTGGCACCAAGCCCGCAGTAAACTCGCCGTGGCCCTCGGTCGGTGAGAACGGTCGTACCCTCGAAAAGGTGGGCCTTTCGCTTATAACCGACTGAGCGATTGTCGCGGTATCCCTAGAATCGCAGCTTCGGCTGGAAGCGGTCCGCGTCGCGCGCTCCCCCACCCGCCATTTCTCGGAGGCGACATGAAAACGATCCTCTCGTTCGCGTTGGTACTCGGGTTTTGCAGCTTCGGGCACGCGGCGGACAAAGTCGACCCGGTCGGGACTTGGGCGTGCGAGTACGCCATCGGCGACATGAAGCGGACGGCTACGGTGACAATCAACAAGGACGGCGACAAGTTCACCGGGACGATGAGCTGGCCGGATCAGAAGGACGCGAAACTCAAGGACGTGAAGTTGAAGGACGGAGTCTTGACCTTCTCCGCGGTGCGGAAGTTCATGGATAACGAGATCCCCCTCGATTTCACGCTGACGATCGACGGGGACAAGTTCAAAGGCAAAGCCGCGTCGGACTTCGGGGGCAAGAAGCAGGAGTTCGACATCGATGGGAAGCGGGAGAAAAACGACAAGTAGCGGTTCGAGAGCTTCACTATGTTCGACAGAACATAGTTTTACAGGCCGAGGCAGTCTCAATAAGCCACACAGTTTTTGCGCAACCCCATATCGCGCATGCAGTAGAGAATGATTCCAGCATTTGGAAATGATTCCACGCAAGGGTGTGTGACATTCCGCTGGAACCATTTCTGGCCGGACTTTCCAACGCGTTCGGGGGGCGGACGGAATACAGTAACTCCTGTCGCCCCGCCATTCCCCGGCTCTCCATGATCTTGTCTTATTTCCTCGCGTCGTGGCAAGCCCGGGCGGCGCTACGCAACGGCCAGCCGGATGTCGCCCGACGCATCTTGGAGCCCTACGCCCAGGCCGGGCATGGCAAAGCGCTGCGCACGATGGTCAATGTGGCGCGGGCGTATTGGCTGCGCGCCGAGACCGCGCGCCGACACGACCGCCCCGAAGCCGCGTGGAAGGATCTGCTCGCCGCCGAGGGGCTGCAAACCGGCTTGCCGGAGTTGGTCGAGTTCCGCCGGCTCCTGACGGATCAAGGGCTGGTCGCCTGTCGGGAACAACTCCGGTTGGGCAAGCCGACGCGGGTCGTCGAAGCGCTGGCGCGATTGAAGCAACGCACCGCATTCCACCCCGAGTTCGACGTCCTCGACGAAGCCGCGCGGGAATGGTTGCTGGCGCTCGAGATGGCCGACCGGGGCGATTTCCTCGCGGCCCAAGGGACGTTGGCGAAAGCCAAAGAGCGCACGCCGCCGGAACTGCACCCGGCCTTCGAGGCCTCCGGCGCCGACCTCGCCCGCCGGGCGGAGCAATACCGCGCCGCCGTCGATGAACTGTACACCGCGGCCGAAGCGAAGCGCTGGCGTTCGATCCACCGCTGGGCCGAGGCGGTCTCGGCGGTGGCGCCGAACCACCGCGACGCCCGCAATTTGAAGGCGAAGGCTTGGGGCGCGCTCCACCCGGACTCGGTCGCCGCGGAGCCGGCGTCCGAGTCCGGCGACAGCGCCCACATCGCCTGGGTGGGTCTCTCGGTAGAAGCCATCACGAAGACCGCCTATCCGGTCGGCCATCGCTTTCCGGACGCCCCGGAGGAGCCGGCGCGGAGCAGCGTATTGCCGAAACGATTCGTCCTCTGGATCGACGGCGTCGGCGGGTTCCTCGTTTGCTTGGCCCCGCGGGTGACGTTCGGCCAAGCCACCGCCCACGGTCCCGTCGATGTGCCGCTATTCGCCGATGTCTCCCGGTTGCACGCCGAGTTGTCCCGCGACGGCGAAGGGTACGTCTTGGAATCCGCCCGCGATGTCATGGTCAACGGGTCGAACTCGAAGCGGACGATCCTGCGCACCGGCGACCGTGTGACCCTCGGGGCGACTTGCCAGTTCGTCTTCCACCAGCCGGTGCCGATCAGCCCGTCGGCGCGGTTGGAACTCGTCAGCGGGCACCGCTTGCCCGTCGCCGTCGACGGCATTCTGCTGATGGCCGAGAACTTGATTCTCGGCCCCGGCCCGCAAGCGCACGTCGTGTTGCCGGACGCCGCCGGCTCGCTCGTGTTTTTCCGCTCGCAGGACGGCATCGGCTTCCGCTGCCCCGGCGAGTTCCACATCGACAACCGCCCGCACCGCGACCGCGCGACACTCCCGCTGCCCTGCCACGTGGCGAGCGAGCACGTCAGCTTCGCGCTCGAAGCCTACGGCGCCCGGGAATAAATCCCGCAGCGCCGGCTCTTGTTTGCGTCCGAGTCGCTTTCCCCATCGTCCCCGTTCCCATCTCCGAGGGTTGTCCCATGGCCGTTCCCCGGTCCGCGCGTCGCTGCGCCTTCGCCCTGCCGTTCTTGCTTCTGCCCGCGCTCCTCGTCGGTTGCGGCGGCGATCCGCAGTACGCCGCGAGAACCACGTCGGGCTCGGCACCGGCAGGCGCGTTCGACAAACTGCAGCAGGAACAATACGCCCATGTCGTCGACAACCCTTACCAACTCGCGGCCGATTATCCGATCTCGACGTTTTCCACCGACGTCAACACCGCGTCGTACAGCAACGTCCGCCGGATGATCGAAGCCGGGACGCTGCCGCCGAAGGACGCCGTGCTCCTCGCGGAGATGATCAATTACTTCCCCTATTCCTACCCTGCCCCGGCCGGCGACGACCCCGTCGCCTTCGGCCTCGACATCGCCCCGTGCCCATGGAACCCGAAGCACCACCTCGCCCGCATCGGCTTGAAAGCGAAATCGTTCGACCCGGCCAATCTGCCGGCGCGGAACCTCGTCTTCCTCGTCGACGTCTCGGGTTCCATGGAGAGCCCGACTCGCTTGCCGTTGGTCAAAAAGTCGCTGAACATGCTCATCGACCAACTGACGAACCGCGACACCGTGAGCCTCGTGACCTACGCCGGAGACACCGCCGTGAAACTCCCCGCGACGCGCGGCGACCAAAAGGCCCGCATCCGCGCGGTCGTCGAAGGTCTGCGCGCCGGCGGCGGCACGAACGGCGGCAACGGCATCCGACTCGCCTACGACCAAGCCCGCGCGAACTTCCTCGAGCACGGGGCGAACCGCGTCATCCTCTGCACCGACGGCGATTTCAACCTCGGCATCACGGGCGAAGGCGAACTCGTCCGCTTGATCGAAACCGAGCGCAAGAGCGACGTGTTTTTGACGGTGCTCGGGTACGGCATGGGGAACTTGAAGAACCAAACCCTCGAGCAATTCGCCAACCACGGCAACGGTTTCTACGCGTACATCGATACGGAAGCCGAGGCGCACAAAGTCTTCGTCGAGCAAGGGGCCGCACTCGTCGCCGTGGCCAAGGATGTGAAACTGCAAGTCCACTTCAACCCGGCCAAGGTCAACGCCTACCGCCTCATCGGCTACGAGAACCGCTTGTTGAAGACCGAAGATTTCAAGAACGACACCGCGGACGCCGGGGACATGGGCGCCGGGCACACCGTGACGGCCCTGTACGAAATCGTCCCCGTCGGCGTGGAGTTCGACCTGCCGAAGGCGGATCGGCCGGTCTACGCCGAAGTGACCAAACCGAAAAACACTGCTGTGTCGACCGACTGGCTGACGGTGAAGATGCGCTACAAACACCCGACGGCCGAGACGAGCCTTGAACTGGTGAAGCCGTTGCCGGGTGACGCGCTCGGCCGGCCGGTGAACGACGATTTCCGCTTCGCCGCGGCCGTCGCCGAGTTCGGGCTGCTCCTGCGCGATTCGCCGTACAAAGGCACGGCCGATTTCGGGCGCATCGTCCGCGAATCCGAAGCGGCGCGGGGAACCGACGCCGCCGGCCACCGGGCCGAGTTCACGCGGTTGGTCAATAAAGCGAAGAAACTGACTCCCACCGTCAAGGGCGGCGATGCCGTCGATTGACCGTCAATCTCGGTCCCGCAATTCGCCCGTGCGGGTGTGGCCGAGGGCGTCCGCTTGCCAGTAGCGACGGGCGTCGACGTCCAAGCAGGTGAGCCATCCGCCGCCGTAGGCGTAGGTGTCGATGCAGACGGTCTTCTTCCAGGCTAGCGGCTCGCCCGACTTCTGCGAGGTGTGGCCGAGGATGACCGTCTTCCCCGAGACGTGTTCGATGGGTTTGGTCAGAAACTCCCAGAAGAGCATCGCCTCCGGTTGATCGGCAAGGGAGCGACCGGGGTCGAGATTGGCGTGGACGAAGATGTGCGTGTCGGTTTCGAAGTAGTCGCCGCAACGCTCGTCGAGGAAATCCCAGTGCTCGTCGGGTACATCGGCGAGCGTCGCTTTTCCACCGCGGCCGTACGATGCCAACGCTTGCGACCCGCCCACCGCGAGCCACATCCGCAGGTCGTCCCGGCCGTGGCGGGCGTTCATCATCAACAATTCGTGGTTGCCGCGCAGGCAGACCAATTGCAGCGACTGGCTCCACGCGATCAGCCGGTCGAGCACCCCTTTGGAATCGGGCCCGCGGTCGACGTAATCCCCGAGGAACACGAGCGCGTCGTCGGCGGTGGGGCCGACGAACTCCATCAGGGCATCGAGCGCGCCCGATACCCCGTGGATGTCTCCGATGGCCAGCGTGCGCACGGCGGTCAATCCTTCGATTTGGTCAGATCCCACAGTAGGATCGTCGAATCCGCCGAGCCCGTGGCGAGCGTTTTCCCGTCTTTGGAGAACGCCATCGCGGTGACCGAGCGGGTGTGCCCGGTGAACGTGTGGACGACCTCCCCCGAAGCGAAATCGCGGATTTCGATGCTCGACGGCTCCGAGCTGTAGCTGGTCCCCGTGGCGAGGGCGATGAGTTTGCCGTCGCCGCTGAGCAGCGGCGCCAACGCCAATCCGGTCGTGAGTTTCGCGACGGTGCGGTCTTTCTTTCCGGTGGCCAAGTCGATCTCGACGACGCCCTCTTTCGGATCGACCAAAACGACGTTGCCCTTTTTGGTCGATGCCGCGAGGAAGAAGTTGCCGTAGTCTTCGGCGAGCGTCATTTCGCACGTTTGCTTCCCGGTCGCGGTGTCGAACCCGGTCAAGAACAATTTTTGAGGGATTTTACCGACGGCGTTCACCCGGCGCACCACGGCGAGCTTGGCCCCTTCCGAATCGCTACCCACGGAAATGACGTTGCCTGCGGGAAGGACGAACCCACCGGTGATTTCTCCTTTGGCCAAGTCGGCCAAGGCGATTCGACTCGGCTTCGGTTTACCCCCGTATCCGGGCGATTGGACCATGGCCACCTTGCCGCCGTCATTCGAGAAACAGAGCTGGCTGACGTACGTATTTTCGGAGGGCAGGCTGTAGCGCTGCAGGCCCGACGGGAGATCGTAGATGGCCAAGCCGGAGTTCTCGGGGCGAAACCCGATCAGGCCATTCGGAGCGATCTGCAAGCGCTCGGTGTTGAAGTACTGCGTCGCGGGATTCGAGCCGGGGATGCGCAGCGGGATGGTGGCGAGTTCCTTACCGGCCAGGTCCCAACGGAGGATTTGACCGCCGGTGGCCGAACCGATGATTTCTTTGTCGCCGTTGGTGAAGCCGAGGCCGCCGATCGATTCGGTGTGCCCGCCGGCCGGGGACAATCGCTTGCCGCTGGGGCACTCCCAAACGACGCCGGCCGAACCTTTCATGGCGTAGGCGACGAGTTTGTCGCCGGTGGGGAAGCTGAGGCCGCGCAGCGACAGGTACATCCCGCTGAGCGGGCACTCCGCGATCCCCAACGATTTGCCCGTGGCCACCGTCCACATCTGGATGGCGCCATCGTCGCTCGCGGCGGCGATCGATTGGCCGTCGTCCGAAAATTGCACCATCCGGCCGAGTTGGCTGCGCCCGAGCAATTGTTTGGTCTTTTCGCCGGTCTTCGTCGAGTACAGCGCGACCGCGCCGTTGGCGCCGACGGCGATCGATTGGCCGTCCAACGACAACGACACCGCGGAAGGATACGTACTCGCGCGGACGGTGGCGAGCAATTTACCCGTCGCGGCATTCCAGAGTTGGACATGCTGATTCGGGTTGGTCTCGGGGTCGACTTCGACGTTCGGTTTCGATGGGTCGTAGTGGGAGCCCCACGTCGCCAGGGTTTTGCCATCGGCCGATATCAAAGCTTTGGCCGAGGTGTTCTGGGAGACTTTGATCGAAGTGATTTCCTTGTCGTCGTCGACGTTCCACACGCGCACCGAGACGCCCTTCTCTTTGGCCTTCTCGTCGACGTTGCCGCCGAGGGCCAAGATTTTGCCGTCGGACGAGAGGGACGCCATCCCGTCGGTCGAGTAGCCGCTCCGCTTGATTTCGCAGAGCTTCTTGCCGGTGTCGAATTCCATGACCGTCACGCCGTCGTAGCGGGTCGCCGCGCCGCGTTTGCCGTTCGCGGAGACCACGCTCGGTTGCGATTGCGCGGCGAGTTTGCTCGTCGTCAAACCGGTGATGGCGTCGATCAGCGTGATGCCGTTGTACGTCTGCGAGAGGATCGTCTTGCCGTCGGGCATCAAGATGGATCCGCTGTCGAGGAGGCGCATGCGCTCGGTGCCGAGGCGGGCTTTCGCCCCCGTCGGCAGCGCATCGCCGTAAGCGTCTTTGGCGTCGGCGGCCCACAGTACGGGGACGGCGAGTGTTAGGGAGAGCAGCACGGACCAGCAAAATCGGATGGACATGATGGGTTCCGGGATCGGGGTGGGAGTCCGCTTCTGATTTTAGCAAGTTTGGCCGGGCGCTCCGTACAATCCCCGCACGTTCTTCATCCTCTCCGGGAACCACCATGCCCACGAATGCCTCCTTGCAACGCAAACTCCGGATGGGCCTCATCGGCGGCGGCCAGGGGTCGTTCATCGGCCGGGTCCACGCCACCGCGGCCGTGCTCGACAACCGCTGTTCGCTCGTGGCCGGGGCGCTGTCTTCCGACCCCGCACGCTCGAAGGCGTCGGCGGCCGATTACGACATCGCCCCGGAGCGCGCCTACGGCAGCTACGCCGAGATGGCCAAGGCGGAAGCCGCGCGGCCGGACAAGATCGACTTCGCGAGTGTCACCACACCGAACCACACGCACTTCGAGATCGCCAAGACCTTCGCCGAGGCGGGGTTCAACGTCATCTGCGACAAGCCGATGACCTTCGACTTAGCGCAAGCCGAGGAGCTGCTGAAAGTCGTCGAGAAGAGCGGTGTCGTGTTCGCGGTGACGCACAACTACACCGGCTACCCGCTAGTGCGCCAGGCCCGCGACATGATCCTGAGTGGCGAACTCGGCGAGGTCAACGCCATCCGTGCCAACTACATCCAGGGCTGGCTGCGGACGCGGCTCGAGTCGAGCGACCAGAAGCAGGCCAAGTGGCGGACCGACCCCAAGCAGTCGGGCATCGCCGGCTGCTTCGGCGACATCGGCACGCACGCCTACAACCTCGGCCGCTACATGACCGGGCTGCTGCCGAAGG
>JAYSYN010000167.1:0-40351 GCA_043727575.1 Fimbriiglobus sp. | reverse complement strand
AGTGAAACCCTCGTTGAAGTGGACTCTGAAGTGTAGAACTTCGGGAATAGTAACCGGCCTCAAAGACACGTCAAGCGCAATCCGATGAATCGGACGCCTTCAGAATTTGCAACTGCCGGTTTCTCCGACGCGCGTGGGCGACGCCCTCGGATCCGATTGTTCCGAACCGATTCTTCCAGCTACCCCCGGTTCCCGCCGCGCGTCGCCTTCCGCGATCTTCGCCGCAAGTCGTTGCCCCGCTTGTCTTTCCTCACCTCCTCCCGCTGGGGGGACGATTCGTCCAACTCTTCCAATCGATTCCAAACGGGGGTGGGGCGCACCTGGTCGGAAGAATAGTCACCCGGATGACCGCCGAATGCCGGAGGCTCGACCGCGAGAAATCCCCCCGCGCCATCCTCTTACAATGACTTGGTTCTTCCCCGAGGTTCCGCCCATGCCGCCGGCCCACCGCTACCTGACGTCGTTCCAATCGCGGACGGCGATTCACCGCTTCACCGATGTCCTCGTGATTGGGGCCGGGATTGCGGGTTTGCGGGCGGCGCTCGAAGTGCCCGCCGATCTCGATGTCCTCGTGATTACCAAAGATCGCATCACCGAGAGCAACAGCAGCTACGCCCAAGGGGGCATTGCCAGTGTGCTGTCGCCGGAAGACAATTTCGGCAATCACGTCGAGGACACCTTGATCGCGGGCGATGGCCTCTGCGACCCCGAAGTCGTCGAGATGGTGGTGCGCGAAGCCCCGGACGAGATCGAAAAGCTCGTCGAATGGGGGACGAAGTTCGACTTGGAGAATGGCGAACTCGCCCTCACCCGCGAAGGGGGGCACAGCCATCGGCGGATCGTCCACGCCTTGGGCGATTCGACCGGCCACGAGGTGATGCGGGCGATAATCGCCAAGGCCAAGGCCGCGCCGAACATCGCCCTTTGGGACGATACCTTCACCATCGATCTGCTGACATCGAATGGTCAGTGCGTCGGCGCCGTGGCGTGGCGGCCGGGCATCGCGAAGGAACTCATTTGGGCCAAGCAAGTCATCCTCGCGGCCGGCGGCGTCGGCATGGTCTACCGGGAAACGACTAATCCGCCCGTCGCCACCGGCGACGGCATGGCGGCCGCGTTCCGGGCCGGGGCCGAGCTGCGCGACCTCGAGTTCATGCAGTTCCACCCGACGGTGCTGTACGTCGCCGGGTCGGCCCGCTACCTGATTTCCGAGGCGGTGCGCGGCGAAGGCGCCTACCTCCGCGACCTCCACGGCGAGCGCTTCATGTTGAAGGACGACCCGCGCCACGAATTGGCTCCGCGGGACATCGTGGCGCGGGCGATCTTTAGGACGATGGAGCGCACGCAGCATCCGAACGTCTATCTCGACCTCAGCCACCTCGACCCGGAAATGGTGAAGCTACGCTTCCCCGGCATCGGCAAAGTCTGCAAAAGCTTCGGCCTCGACATCGGGAAGGATCGCATACCGGTGCGGCCCGGTGCCCACTACACCATCGGCGGCATCACCGTTGACACGGACGGCCGGACGACGCTGCCGAACCTGTGGGCCGCCGGGGAAGTGACCAGCAGCGGACTGCACGGGGCGAACCGGCTGGCGTCGAACAGTTTGATCGAAGGCCTGGTTTACGGGGCGATCTGCGGGCGCAACGCGGCGAAGGCGGCCCGCGCCATGCCGACGACGCTCCGGGCGATGCCGCTGAATTATTCGACCCCCGAAGACGCCCCGACCGAACCGCTCGACGTGGCCGATGTGACGAACTCGCTCCGGGCGCTCATGGTCCGCAAGATGGGGATCGTCCGGGATCGCGCGAGATTGGACGAAGCCAAGCAAGACGTGGAATTCTGGTGCCGGTACGTGCTGACCCGCGAGTTCCGCGACCGCGGCGGGTGGGAACTTCAAAATCTGCTCACGATGGCCCGAGAGATGATCGACGCCGCCATCGCCCGGGAAGAATCCCGCGGCACCCACTTCCGCAGCGACTTCCCGACACGCGATGAGGTAAACTGGAAAGGGAAACATACGACCAGCCTGAGTGAAGGAGCCGGATCATGATCGTCTCGCTGCCGTTCCCCGCCACGTTCGAAGACCTGATGAAGGTCGAGGGCAAAGCCGAACTCATCGGCGGAAGGATCGTGGAATTCATGGCGACTGGAATGATCCCGAACCGCATCGCAAAACGAATTGTGCGATCGATCGATGACTTTGCGGACGACATCGGATTCGGGGAAGGGTTTACGGACAACCTCGGGTATGCCGTCGATCCCCCGCTCCTTTCGGGGCGGCAGTCCTTCAGTCCGGATGCGTCGTATCACGCCGGCCCTTTCCCACAGAATGAAATGGGCTTTATCGAATGCGCTCCGACGTTCGCCGTCGAAGTCCGCAGCGAGAACGACTACGGTCGCAGCGCCGAGACCGCCATGGCCGACAAGCGCGACGATTACTTTGAAGCGGGCACCCTCGCCGTGTGGGATGTCGACCCCATCGCCCGGACGATCACGCTGCACACGCCGACGTCCGAAGCGGTCTTTCGCCCCGGCGACCTCGCCCACGCCGAGCCGGCTCTGCCGGGGTGGACGCTCGATGTCGCGGCGCTCTTCGTAAACTGAAGGGAGACCAGTTCTCTCCCAGCGAGTCGCCCATGCCCCGCGTTTTCGTTTACGACACCACCCTGCGCGACGGCAGTCAAGGGGAAGGCGTCAACTTCTCGCTGCACGACAAACTCGCGCTGACGAAGCGGCTCGACGAACTCGGCGTCGACTTCATCGAAGGGGGCTACCCGCTCTCGAACCCCAAGGACGCCGAGTATTTCGAGGCGGTGAAGTCGCTGACGCTGAAGCACGCCAAGGTCTGCGCCTTCGGCATGACGCGGAAGAAAAACACCGAAGCCGCGAACGACACCGGCTTGAAAGCCCTGCTCGATGCCGAGACGCCGGTCGTCACGATCGTGGGCAAAACGTGGGACTTCCACGTCACGAATGTGCTCGGGGCGACGCTCGATGAAAACCTCCGGATGATCGGCGACACGATCGAGCACCTCCGCGCGGCCGGTCGCACCGTGATGTACGACGCCGAGCATTTTTTCGACGGCTATCGGGCCAACCCCGAGTACGCATTGAAGACGCTGCTGACCGCCGAAGAGGCCGGGGCGAGCGTGGTGATCCTCTGCGATACCAACGGCGGCACCATGCCCGAACGCGTCGCCGAACTCGTGGGGGTCGTCCGGGCCAAGCTCGATTGCGAGGTCGGCATCCACTGCCACAACGATTGCGAACTCGGCGTGGCCAACACGCTGGCCGCGGTGCGGGCCGGCGCCACACAAGTGCAAGGCACCATGAACGGCATCGGCGAGCGTTGCGGCAACGCGGACCTCATCAGCGTCATCGCGAATCTGTCCTTGAAATACGGCGTCGACGTGTTGAAGCCCGAGAGTTTGCGAGGCCTCACGGAAGCGTCGCGGTACGTTTACGAACTCGCGAACATGAACCTCCGCACCGGCCAGCCGTTCGTCGGCCAGAGCGCGTTCGCCCACAAGGGGGGTATGCACACCCACGCCGTGGCCAAGGATCCGACGACCTACGAACACATCGCGCCGGAGCAAGTCGGGAACGGGCGCCGCATCCTCGTGAGCGAACTCAGCGGGCACGCCACGATCCTGAGCAAAACCAGCAAATACTCGCTGGCGAACGACAAAGCCGCGATGACCAAGATCCTGCACATGGTGCAAGATTTGGAGAACCAAGGCTACGAATTCGAAGCCGCGGAGGCGTCGTTCGATTTGCTGGTGAAGAAAGCGACCGGCCTTTACAAGCCGTGGTTCGAGCGGCTGAGTTACCGCGTGGAGACCGAGCACGTCGGCGACCGACTGCTGACCGAGGCCACAGTCAAGCTCGGCATCAACGGCTCCGTCGAACACACCGTCAGCGAAGGGGACGGCCCCGTGAACGCCCTCGATGCGGCCCTGCGTAAGGCGCTCTTACCGTACTATCCAAACCTCGATGACATGCGATTGGTCGACTATAAGGTCCGGGTCGTCAACGGACGGGAAGGCACGGCCGCACGGGTTCGCGTCGTCATCGAATCGCGCGACGGTGCCGATGTCTGGGGCACCGTGGGCGTCAGCGAGAACATCATCGAGGCGAGCTATCTCGCCTTGGTCGACGCCATCGAATTCAAGCTCTATCAGACCGGCGACGCAGTGTGAACCCGCCGTCACTCCGCGGTCTTCATCCCGAAAGTGCTTGCCATGCCGCGGACGAGGGCGTCGCTCGGTTTGGACGGTTGCTGGTAGCCCCACATGCCGCGGAGTACTTCGAAGCTCATCAGGCCGCCCAACAAGACGACCACCAAGCAAGGGAGCAGGAGCAGGGCTGGGAGTAGCCCCCACGCGGCGGGTTTAGCCACCACCGTCCGGACCGGGGCGTCGTCATCATCCCGCGAGCGGCGGCGCATAGCGGAACTGGCCGAAGAGCCCCCGTCGGTTTCGATGTCGTCGAGTAGCACATCGTCGCCGCCCAAAGCCGAGCGACGGCCACCGCTCCGCACAACGGGGGCATCTTCACCGTCCAGCAACTCGTCGTCGACGAGCATGACTTGGCTGGCGCTCTCGTCGTCGACCGGGGCGTCGTCGTCGCTGATCGCGATGTCGAAATCGGAGTTTTCGAGGTCGGTGTCGGCCGCGTCGATGGCGACGATTTCCGAGCCCGATTCGTCGTCGTCGGCGACGATGGGGAGTTCGAAGTCGGTTTCGAAAATGTCACCTTTGTCGGCTTCGAGTTCGTCGGCCAGCGCGTCGGTGACACCGGAGTTTTCGTCGAGGCTGAGTTCGAACTCGCTGTCCGAATCGGGGGCGTTGTTCCGGCCGCCGGATTTCGGCGCGCCGAGCCGGTTCGACGACGCGCCCGGGGCGTCGAGGGACAGTTCGAAGTCGATGTCCGAATCGCTCTCCGGAACCGGTTTCTTTTCCAGCGAAACGCCGCTGTCGGCCGGTTTGCGGAGGTTGATGCCGCTTTGGCCACCTCGGGTCCCGGTGGCGACCGGGCCGCCGAGATCGACTTCTTCGGAGCTGTCGGTGTTCAATTGGAGCTCGAACGAGTCGCTGTCGGAATCGAGGCTGAGTTCGAATTCGCTGCTGCTATCGTCCGAGGCGGGTTGGCCTTTGGGGCCGGGGATTTTTGAGGAATCGGCCCCTTTCAGTTTGCCCCCCGACAGTTTCCGCGAACTCGGCGATTTCAAGATGCCACTGCGCGGGCCGGACAAATCGAGTGAGATTTCTTCGGTCGGCTCTTTGCCGACCGGATCGTTTCGCTTCGGCGTCATGTCGAGGCGGACGTCGCTGTCGCCGCTGAGTTTCGACTTCTTTTTCGCGATGCCGGAGTCGCCGCTGGGCAGCGTCAGAATGTCGTCGCTGCTGTCGTCCAACGACAGCGTCAGCGGTTTGTCGGCCGCGGGGCGCTTCGGCTTCGAAAGCGGCTTCGGGGGCAGATCCAACCCGAGTTCGTCGGAATCGTCCATCGGGATCGAAGCTTCGCCGGGTTGGAGGCCGGGGTCGCTGGCTTGGCCGAGCGAGCGGGCGAGTTCGTCGATGTCGGCGGAGCGGAAGCGCAGGGTCGGGCCGTCGCGGAACGATTTCAGCGACTTCCAATCCCCCTTCAACTTGCGTTTGAACTCCTCGGCGGACAAACCGATTTTGTGCGCGGCTTCGTCGAGGGTGTACGTCTGCGCCATGGTGAAAACTCACGCCAGCGGGGGCGAAGGGGATACCTAGAATTGTTAACTTACCCAATTTTAGCCGGCGTGCGAGAGATCGCAAGCGTATTGCGGCCGGTCGCGGGCCGAATGCGCCCGGTTGTGCGGATCGAACGCCCGATGTGGGATTTGCCGCGGGCGACGCGGGCTCGAATCTCGAGTCCAGCGAGAAGTCGCACACCCTCGCGTAGACTCAACGTCAAAACGCTGGACTCAACGCCGAAACGCTGGACTCAACGCCGAAACGCTGCGCCGACTTGAAGTTTGTTTTATCCCAGTGCGCGGCGGGCCAATACGACGGCCCCGAGGGCCGGGTCGGTGACGAGTTCGACCGACCCGGACGCGATGCCGCAGTCGGCGAGGGCCTGCAAGAAGAGTCGGCGGTAGTTTTCGTTGAGGGTGATGACGCCGCCGGCCAGCGCGACCGGGAGATCGGTCGTCGGGAGTCCGTTGGCCCGCACCGCGCCGGCGGCGGTGCGGGCGAGTTCGGTCGCTTCTTCGCGGACGATCTGACCCGCGATGGAATCCCCGCGCTCGGCGGCTTCCAGCACGACCGGGGCCAAGCCGGCGATCGCGGCGCGGTCCCACGTTCCGCGGTAGACGGCGGGGATGAAATCGGGCGGTTCGTTCACGTTCATCGCTCCGACGAAACCGGCGGTCAGGCTCGTCGCGGGGCCGATGCCGTCGAAGGCTCGGCAGGCGGTGCGGAGGCCTTGCACGGCGATGCGGTAGGCGCTCCCCTCGTCGCCCATCAGGTAGCCCCACCCGCCGCAGCGGCCGAGTTCCCCGGTGGGCGTTTTCACGAAGGCGATCGAACCGGTGCCGGCGATGACGGCCAAGCCCCAACCGGCGGGAGTGCCCGCGGCGAGGAGCAGCGTCGCGTCGTTGGCGACGAGGACTTTGTCGGCCAGGCGAACGCGCGCCGCCCAGCCGCGGATGATGTCGAGGCCTTCTTGTCGGTCGATTCCCGCGAGGCCCAAACAAACGGCGGCGACGGTGGAACGGGGGCGGTCCGCCGTGGCGAACGCCCGGTCGATGGCGTCGTCGAGCGATTGCAATGCCGCCTCGACGCCGACGCCTTGGATGTTGGACGGTCCCCCTTCCCCGCGCCCGAGGATCGCGCCGGACGTACCGTCCGCCAGGAGCGCGACCGTGCCCGTGCCGCCGCCGTCGATTCCGAGAACCCAGGAGGTCATGGCCGCTTCTCCCTCGATTTCTTCCGTTCGGCCAATTCCGCCAACCCGATCTGCGCCAGCTTCCACCAGCGCTCGTCGCCCGATTTCGATGGCATCGCTCTCCATGTGCGTTCGGCTTCGTCGCCGTCGCCGACTTGGGCGAAGGCCAAGCCGCGCGCGTAGAGACGCTCATCCTCGTTTTTGAAATCGACCTTCGCCCCGTCGTCGATGGCCCGTCGCAGTTTCCGGCGGTCGCTCAATTTGGCTTTCGCCGCGCGGACTTCCTCGGCGTACTCGCCGGGGTATTTGCTCGAGAGCGGTTCCAAGTAGTCGTCCCAGGCTTTGTCCCAATCGGCGGGGTTGTCCGATTCGAGCAACGGTTGCGCAGAGGCGTATAGTTCGCCGGCGCTGGGCCGGGGCCAGAACCAGAGCAGCAGCGCGACCGCCAACAGCGCGCAGAACAGCGGGATCACGACTTTGGGTCGGGACATCAACGGCCGCGGTCGCTCCCACGTCACGGAGGTATCGGCCGTTGACTCGGTCGGCAGCGCGGGCATCGTGTCGGTACCGTCGCCCGTGGGCCACGTCACCTTGTCGCCTTTGCGTTCGGCTTTCCCGCGGATGTGCTGGAGGAATTCGATCACGGTCGCGGCGGTCGGTGGCCGGCGACTCGGGTCTTTGCTCAGGAGGACGCAGACGAGTTCGTCGAAATCGTGCGGCAATTTATTGACGAACTGAATCGGGCGATCCGGCAGAACGTAGCAATGCTTGTGCATGAACTCCGCGGACGTAATGGCGGCGAACGGCGGCCGGCCGCAGAGGAGTGTGTAGAGCAACCCGCCGAGGGTGTAGAGGTCGCTGCGGCGCGTCAGCGGTTTGCCGGTGAAAAACTCCGGGGCCATAAACGCGACCGTGCCGAAGGGCGCCGCCACGAGCGTGAGGGGGTTGAGAGGGAAGAGCTTGCCGACGCCGAAGTCGGTGACTTTCAAGACGCCCTCGGGCGTGAGGATGCAGTTCGCCGGTTTCAGGCCCCGGTGCAGGACGCTGCGGTGGTGCCCGTGCTTCAGCGCCCGGGCCGCTTGCACGGCGACGCTCAGCACTACCTCGCGCCAATTCAAACCGGGGTCGTCCGGCTTCTTCGCCGTTCGCAATGCGGCTTCGAGATCGACCCCGCCGACGAATTCGGACGAGTAATAAGCTTGGCCCGCGTGGACCCCGGCGTCGTAGAACTTGGCGATGTTCGGGTGCTTCAACCGCTGCAGCGCGAGCATCTCGCCGGGGAATTTTTTGAGGAACTCCGGACTCCGCGCGAGTTCGTGCCCGAGGATTTTCACGGCGGCGTGGCGCGAGGGGTCGTTCGCGGCGGTGGCGCGGTACGTGACGCCGAGCGACCCGCGGCCGAGTTCGACCCCGAGTATCCAATTTCCGATCCGCGCGCCGGTCATCCCCGCGATCCTCCCGCCTAGATTAAACCGTAGGAACTTTGGCGTCCTCCGCCAGCGGCTCAACGGTGGGAACTCACATGCGGGCCATTTTGCTCATCGCCCACGGCAGCCGTCGGGCGGAAGCCAACGCCGATTTGGAACACGTCGCCGCGGCATTGCGTGTGCGGCCGGATGCGCCGTGGATTCAATGCTCGTACCTCGAACTCACCCCGCCGACCATCGAATCCGGCGGCGTCGCTTGCGTCGAAGCCGGGGCGACCGATGTCGTGATGTTGCCGTATTTCCTATCGCCGGGCGTCCACGTCCGCGAGGATTTGATCGAAGCCCGCGATGCGTTGGCGTCGCGATTTCCGGGTGTCACCTTCCGTTTGGCGGAACCCCTCGGCCGGCATCCGCTGCTGCTGAAGATCGTCGAAGAGCGCATTCGGGAAGCGGCCGATTGACCCCGGCGCGACCCGCCCGCATAATACCGCCGTCGGTGCGGGGCTGGTCGGGTGTTGACCCGGTCGATCCCCGCTCCCTCGATTCGACGCCGGCCGCCCTCAATCCGGGTGCGTTCGTCGTTCGGACCCAACGCGGAGCTATCGTTGCAGATCACGCCCCCCGTCTCCGGCAAGCTTAAGATTTTCAGCGGCCGGGCCAACAAGCCGTTGGCCGAGAACATCGCCAAGCACTTGGGTGTCCCCCTCGGGAATATCAACCTCGGCAACTTCCCCGACGGGGAAATGTCGGTCCGCATCGACGAAGACGTCCGCGGCCGCGATGTCTTCCTCGTTCAACCGACCTGCCCGCCGGTGAACGAAAACCTGATGGAATTGCTGATCATCCTCGACGCGTTCAAGCGGGCCAGCCCGGCCCGCGTCACGGTGGTGATGCCCTACTTCGGCTACGCCAGGCAGGACCGCAAAGACGCCGGGCGCGTGCCGATCAGCGCGAAGTTGGTCGCCGACTTGCTCGCCGCCGCGGGCACCGACCGCGTGCTGTGCCTCGATCTGCACGCCGCGCAGATCCAAGGTTTCTTCAACATCCCCGTCGATCACTTGTACGCCCTCAAAGAGATCACGGCGCACGTGCGCTCGCTGAACATCCCCGTCGGCGAATTGGTGGTGCTGAGTACCGACGAAGGCAACGTTAAGAAAGCCCTCAAGTACCAGCAGCGGCTCGGCGGTCAAATCGCGGTCGTCGACAAGCGAAGAGCCAATGCCGAAGAAACCCGCGCCGAGCATTTGATCGGCGCGTCGGTGGAGGGGAAGACGGTCGTGATTTTCGACGACATGATCTCGACCGGGTCGAGCATGGCCGGGGCGATCAAGGTCGCCAAGGCGCACGGCGCGAAGCGGGTGTTCGTCTGCGCCACGCACGGGTTGCTCGTCGGCAAAGCGCTCGAGCATTTGAGGGACCCGATGATTGAATCCATCGCCTTCACCGATAGCGTACCGATGACGAAAGAAAAGCTCGAACGCCTGCCGAACGTCAAGGTGATTTCCGTGGCCCCGCTGCTGGCCAACGCCATCCGGCGCATCCACGAAGACCAGTCGATCAGCGATCTGTTCAAAGACGAACCCGCCGCCTAGGAGCCGCATGTTCCGTTCGGTCTGCCCGACTTGCCGCGAGCCGAGTTCCTTCGACGACACCCGCGCGGGCCGCGAGGTGGAGTGCCCGCGCTGCCGGACGCCGTTCGTGGCCGAGCCGGAGCGCGGCCGCGGCGACCCGGACGACCCCCGCGACCGCCCAGCGCGCAAGGACGGCAGCGGCTACGCCACGCTGTCGGTCGTCCTCGGGTTGATCGCGATGCCCGCCTCGTTTTGCTGCGTCGGCGCCATCTTCGGCGTGGGCGGCCTCCTTTGCGGCTACGCCGGCTTGCAATCCAAGATGCGAACCGTCAGTATCTTCGGGATGATCCTGAACACCGCGGCCATCGCCTTTTCCATCGGCGTGATCGTCTTCTATTTGGTCACGCAATCGGCCATCGACCGCGAAGTGCCCCCCGCCCCCGATGGGACGCAAGCCCCGTTCGTCAACAACGCGAAGAAGTAACCCTACCTCAGGATTGCCATGCCCACCATCGTTTGCCCGACGTGCGCGACCAAGTTGGAAATCGACGACGACATGGTCGGCCAAGACGTGCAGTGCGGCAGTTGCCAGCAGATCTTCAAAGCCGAGACCGAAAAGAAACGATCGAGCCGCCGCGGCGAGGACGGCGACGAGACGCCGCGCAAATCGAAGTACCGCAAAGACGGCGACGAGGAGGAACGCCCGAGCAAACGGCGGCGGATGTCCCGCGACGAAGACGACGAAGACGACGAGAATCGGCCGAGCCGACGGCGGAAGACGAACCAAGGCGGGAATGGAATGGGCATGACTTCGATGATCCTCGGGATCGTCGGGTTGATCGTGCTCATCCCTTCGTGCCTTTGCTGCATCGTGTTGGGCATTCCCCTGCCGTTGATGTCGGTCATCTTCGGGGTCATTTCGCTCAAAACGCCGGGGAAGAACATGGGGATCGCGGGGATCGTCATGGGCTCCATCGGCTTGCTGATCGTCTTGTTCGGATTCATTTTGTCGCTCGCCGGCATGGGGATGAACGCCGCCGGAGCCGGGGCCGGCGGGGGCGGCGGTCGGTTCAACAACCAAAATCGATTCAAGTGACCGGGGACGGTCCGCCGTCCGAACCGAACCCATCGCGCAGGTGAATCCCGTGATCTTGAACGTCGCCTGTCCGCGCTGCACGGCCCTGCTCGACGTGACGCCCGAGTGGCTGGGGCAACAGATCGAATGCGGGGCGTGTTCGAGCGTCTTCGTCTGCCCCGAGTTGGCCGAGGAAGCGCCGGCGGACGACGCGTCAAAAGTCGTCCGCGAAAGGAAGACCCGCCGGGACCGGTTGCGCGACCGCGACGACGACGGCCGTTGGGACGGCTACGAGGAATACGACCAAGACGACGACCCGGACTCGTACACCGCGAAGCTGCGCGGCCCCGGCTACGCCACGGCGTCGATGGTGCTCGGCATCGTCTCGCTGACGGTCGGCTCGTTGTTCACCCTCGGTTGCTGCGGGTTCGTCCAGACGATCCTCAGCGTCATCGGCCTGATTTTGGGCTACATCGGCCTGCGTTCGGAAGCCCGCAGCAACGCGGTCGCCGGCATGGTGATGAACGTGCTCGGGGCGATCATTTCCGTCGTGTTCATGAGCTTCATCGGGTTGATGTTCTCGCTGAACCCCTTCGGTAAAGGCCCGCCGCCGCCCGCCGGGACAAAGACGACCACGGTGGCGACTTGGAATTCGAACACCCCGCCCCCGCAACAGAAAGCGAAGTGGTGATCGCGTTCGTCAGGCCACGACGCGATTGCGGCCGGCGTTTTTCGCCCGGTACAAATTGGCGTCGGCTTGCTTGAGCAGCTCGGTCGCGGAGATCGCCGTTTCGCCGTTGGTGGTGGCGACCCCGACGCTGAGGGTGACGGGGATCGGCAGGCTCTCGAACCAAAACGGCGATTGCTCCATCGTTGCGCGAATGCGCTCGGCCACTTCGACGGCTTGCTCGTGGCTCGATTCGACGAGGACGAGGGCGAACTCTTCGCCGCCGTAGCGGGCGAACAAATCTTCGCGCCGGACCGTGTGCCGGATGCGGTTGCTGAGTTCGCGCAAAACGTGGTCGCCGCAGAGATGGCCGTGCTGATCGTTCACGACTTTGAATTTGTCGAGGTCGAGCATCAGCACCGAAAGCGGGCGTTGGTGCCGCTGGGACCGGGCCACTTCGCGGTCCAAAAAATCGGTGAGGTAACGGTTGTTGTGGATCTGCGTGAGCCCGTCGAAAATCGTGAGGCGGTAGATTTCCTCGTGGTATTCCGATTCGATATTCCCGCCCGTGAGGAACCGGAAGATCGCGTTGCCGACGCGGACGTAATCGCCGTCTTGCAAGAGGTGGGCGCCGCGCGTGGGCCGGTCGTTGACGAAAGTCCCATTGAGGCTTTTCGCATCGACGATGTAGATGCCGTCTTTGGTCGGTTCGATTTTGCAATGCGTCCGCGACACGGAATTGTCTTGCAGCAGAATCTGCGAGCTTTCGCCGCGGCCCAGAACCAGCGTCTCGCCTTGCAGCGGGTAGCGTTTGCCCATGTTCGGGCCGCTGGGGTAGATGTGGACGAGGCACGCCTCCAAGTGGCCGCTGTTCAAAACGGCGGCCGGAGTTCCGATCCAAGTATCGCCGCTTTTCTGGGACATATCGAAGTTTAAGGGGTACCAACTGTCCGAGTTGTAGTACTTTAGAACACGATTCGGAATGGCCCCTCCCGCGGACGCCGAAATCCCGGCGGAATCCGAAAGGCCGGCGCGGAATATTCGGGCGGCGGCATCATCCGTCGACATTCAGCGCCCCGTCGAAGTCGCCGAGATGCCTTGGATGCGGGCCTTCGGTTTGGTCAAATCGACCAAGATCGGGTTCGGCGTCGTCACTTCGCTTCTGTTGCCGGCCAAGTCCCACGCGGTGAAGCGGAGGTACACTTTCGGCTGCGTGAGCGTCGTCGGGGGCACCCACGAATACGTCCCGGTATTGGCCAAACGGATGACCGGATTCGCCCCGCCGCCGGCCACGGGTACGACCGCGTCATTCCCGGCCGCGACCGACTTCCACGGCCCGGTCGGGTGTTCCGAATATTCGATGCCCAGCGGTTCCTTGCCGAAGTTTTTATCGGTCGCTTCCCAATGCAGCACCAGCGCCTGGCGGTTCACCGGGTCGGCCGTCGGCTGGAACACTTTGATCATGGGGGCGGTCAGGTCGACGTGGACTTTGAGTTCCGGAGCCGTGCCCGAAACGGGTGCCGCATCGCTGAGTCCGGCGCCGCTCACGGGGACGAGTCGCAGGCCGTAATCCCCTTCGACTTCTTGGTTGAACTTCGTGTCGAGCACGACCCGCAGCGGGTTCTCGGTCCCGGCGTGCGTGCTCCAACGGACCCAAGTCCGGCCGTCGTCGCGGGTCACGTACAAGTCGATTTTGGATATCCCCGACGGGCCGCCATCGAGCTGGTAGTTCAGGTCGAACTTCGGCGATTTCGTCAGTGTCGCGGTCGTGGCTTCCGCGAGGGCCGGGGTCGACGCGGGCGCCGGCGAAGTCGGGGGCAACGCGATCGGCGTCGTCCCCGAACCTTGGGCGATCGGCTTGAAAACGTCGGGTGCCATCGGCGCCGCGATCGGTTGCATTGCCGGCGCCGGCGCCGGGGTGAACATTGGCTCGGGCATTGTCGGGGCGATCCCCGCTGGGATCATCGGGTCCGAGTTGCCCGGCAGCGAAGGCGGGGGCAGCGGGTCGTTCATTTTGACCACGGGGACCACGGGGTTCGGCGTCACGGGCGGCGAAGTCATGTTGCCCAGCGTCCCGGTTTCACCGACTTCTTTATTGGCGCGGCCGACGTTCCCCGCGAGGTCCATCGTCACGATTTGCACGACCACCGGCCCGGCGATCTGCGATTTGAACTTCGCGCTCCGCTTGGCGACGCTCCCCTCCGGCGCCGCTTGCCAGTCGGCTTCGGTGCCGGCGAGGGCCCGATAGAAAATCTTCGTCGAGGCGTCATTCGGAAATTTGTCTTCGACCGTCCATTCCGCCGCGATCTCGTCTCCGCTCCGGGTCGCCGAGGTGATTCGGACAATCGGGGCCGTGGAATCGATCACCAATTTTTGAGCCGGGGCGACCTTGCTCACGTCGGCCGGTTCGGGTGGGCCTTTGACGAACACGAGCTGCATGTTGATGTAGTACAGCCCGTCGGCCTTGGCGGTGAAGGTGAATTCGTCCTGCGTCGGCGGGATCGTCTGCACCATCTCCCAAGTTTGCCCTTGATCCCGGCTGACGTAGAGCCTGGCTTCGAGGATGTCTTTCTTCCGCTCCGGTTTGTAGTTCACGCCCAATTTGTGGGTGCGCACTTTCGTCACCTGGAAATCTTGGGCGTCCGGCAGGGCCGGTTGCCCCAAGGTGGTGACCAACCCCATCAGGGCCAAAGCGGTGACGTTCATGAGCATTCCCCAAACGACGGCGCGGTGATCCGCGCGAAGTCGTACCGTCTGTATCGGTTGTAAGGGGAGATCGACTTGAGAAAATGAGCCCTCCACCGGGAATGGTTCAAGTCGCACTCACCCCGCCATCGACGGGTTGAGCAGTTCCTCGGCGACCTGTTGCACCGTCGGCCGGATGGTGTCCTCGGCCATCTTCTCGGCCCAGAAGCATTTCAACGCGATCTGAGCGCAGCGCTCTTGGAACTGGGCCGGGGTCTCCTGCAACTCCGGAAATCGATCCACAAAGTGGAGCATTTCCAAGTACTGCTTCTCGTAACAACCCAAGATTCGGCGGGCCATCTTCTTCTTGTCCGGGTTCTCCATGTGCCCCAGTTCCACGGCTTTGTCCACACGACCGGGGCGGGTGCTGATGAACTCGACTTCGCCGTTGGGCAGCTTCCGCGGCTGGCCGAGCGCCGGGTCGATCTTGGAAATATCGTTCGTCGTCACGACGGTGAAGATGCCATCCGAGCGTTCGACGCCGTCCAAGCAATTCAGCAAACAATCGAACGTCAGCGGCGGCGTCATTAGTCCGCGGCCTTTGTCGTCGTGGCTATCGCCGTCTTTTTTGGTCGTCGGACCGACCATCATGCCGAACATCCCGGAGTTCTTGCGGGCGACGTTCTCCCGGCCGTGGAAAACGTTGTCGATGTCTTCGATCAGGGCGATGCAGGGCACATTCATTTGCATTTCGCTCCACGCTTTCATCAACTCGTGATTCCCCATCTCGGCGAGATTGTACACGTAGATCGGCATGTTCATGTCTTCGGCGAAGGCGCGGGCCAAGGCCGTCTTGCCGGTGCCCGGCGGGCCGTAGAGCATCCAGCCGCGCTTCCACGGGATGCCTTTGTCGCGGTACCACTCCCGGCTCTTGCGCCAGAGTTCGATCTCTTTGATGAGGTCCTTCACGCGCTGCGGGAAGATCAGGTTGTCGAGAGCTTTGCCGTTGTTCGTCGGCCGCTTCCCCAACTCGTCCGGCTTGTGGGCGATCAGCCGGTAGGTCCCTTGCTGATACCACGCCAAGCCGTTGCTGCCCGAGTCGTAATCGTCGTCGGCATCGGTCCGCTTCGGGACGTGGTGAATCACGAAACGCGTCTTCGCATCCAGTTCCTCGGCCTCGTTGGCCCACGAAATCGCGTTGCGCTGATCGCAGGCTTCGCGCAGGATATTTTCGACATCGCAAGTACCGCGGATGTAGAGCAGCGTGCTGTAAATCTTGGTGGCGTTGTTGTTCGACTGCTCCCCGGTTTTGGCGGTCGTTTTCTTCTCTTGTTGATTCGTGAACAGGATCGGGAAGATCCTGTTCCAGAAGATCAACGTACGGTTGCCGAAAACCTCGTAAGGGATCAATCCGTAGCGGCCGTCGCGCTGGAATTCCCACGCCGCGCCGTACATGCGATCGTAGTTTCGGCTGCGCTGATACTTGGCGATCAAGTACGCCGTTATGGCATCGTGCGCCGCTTGCGTCGGCACCTCGACCCGGCGGATGACCAAGCTGACGACCCGCCAGAGGACGTCTTTGAATTTCGTCCACATGCTGGCGATGACGCCGAACACGGCCCCGACCGCGGCCAAGCCGATGCCGCCGATCCCGAGCATTTCGCCGTTGCCGAGCTCCGCGAAGATCATGGGTGTACCTATCGATGAAATAATGAGTGGGAGGGACAGTTGGGAAGGATTATGGTTCGGGTCGAATCGAAAAACGATGTCGGTTACGAATCGATTCCCGCAACGAAAATCGGCCCCGGATGCCGCGTGGAAGGTTCCACAGCAGATTCCGGGGCCGAGCGATTATCGTGTCGTCGCAGAGTCATTCGCAGAAGGCGGCGCGAGATTTTACTTTTTCTTGAGCCGCTCTAAACTTTGCTTGGCGGCTTTGGTGGGAAAGGCGTCGGCGTGCCCCTCGGCGAGTTGCCCCAGCACCTTGACCGCTTCCGGGGTGCCGAGTTGCTCGAGGATCGCGACCCCGCGGGCGGCGCGCGTCCAAGCCCGTTTCGGATTCCAAGTTCCCGAGCCGATTCGGTCGACGAGGTGTTCCGCCCACCAAGAGGTTTGACCGTCGAAGAAGTTGAACGCATCGGCCCCGGTCGGCCGGATTTTGATATCCCTGCCGGCCAGCGATTCGGCCTTGCTGTCCATGAATAGTTCCACCATGCGGGTGCGCGAGGGCTTCTCCGTCACGTCGTTCATCAGAGTTTGAAGGTCGAAGGCCAACCGCGAGGTAGTCGAGTTCGTCCCAAGCGGCTTTCCAAGTCTTCTCGTCGTCGCTGCCCAAGTCCTTCAGCAACTCCTTGCAGCGCCTCTCCTCCAGCTTCAACGGCCGCAGTTTGGCCTTCAAAAACGGCACGGCGAACTCGGGCTGTTTGAACATTTTCAGCAGTGCCGTCGAGGCGGCCGGTTCGTCCTTGTACAACTCGGCCCAGAGGCTTTCGAGTTCTTTGGCCTTGGCCAGTTTGTCCACCGGCACCGGGGCGGCCAGCGCCGTGGCGGGTATTCCAAAAATGAATATGGCCCAAAGGATCCTTGTGAACATAATGCCGGTCTCCGATATCGGCTCATCGTTCAATGTGCATATTATATTGCATTCTGCGCATCGCCGGGTCGATCATTTCTTCAATCGCGCCAGCGCCTCCGCCGCCGCCTTGTTGGGCGACGCATCTTTGTGCCCGGTGGCCATGGTTTCCAGTACTTTCACCGCGTCCGGTGTGCCGAGGTGTTCGAGAATCATGATGGCACGGACGCAGCGGACCCATTCCCGGCTCGCTTGGTACTGGGAGAGTTCGGCCACGGTTTCACATACACCGGTAGTGTGGTTGACCATATTCCCTTGCGGGTTGTTTTGCAATTCCCGCACGAAGAAATTACCGCCGCCGTCATGGCCCAATGATGCGGACGAAGCGTATTCTATGGTGGTCCCCGCATAGGAATCGATGAAACGACCACTCAGGAGTGCTGCCAGTCGTTGACGATGGAGGCCGTCCGGAAGATCCTTCAACATAGCGCCGACGTCGAGCACCAACACCGGCTGGAAATAGCTCAGTTCTTGGAAGGCGGCCTCGGCCGCGCCCGCTTTTTCCTCGCCCAAATCGGCGACGAGTTTCTTGGCCCGCACTTCTGTCAGTTTCAACGGCTTGAGTTTCGCGGCGAGGAACGGCACGACCTCTTTCGCGGGCCGCGACGACAGTTCCAGCAAAGCGCGGGCACTGATCGATTCGGTGTGAGCCAGCAGCATCGTCCACAGCTCTTCGAGCTTCTTCGTTTTCACCTCCGCACTCTCCGCCGGCACGGGGGCGGCGCGGGCCACCGGCAGCGCCGTCGGCAGTTGATTCGCGGGGAGCACCAGACTCGCCGCGCCGAGCGAGAGCATCGCGAATGCCACCGCCATCGTCAATTTGGTACGCATTAACATTCCTCCGACCCCCGTGGTGAGTGATAAAAGCGACGCCGGAATCGCGGCGCCGCCGGAACCTAGCAGAACCGCCCGTTCGACGAGCGCGGCGGACGCTACCGCCCCGTGTCCGACCGCGCCGACGGCGAGTGCGGCGCCGAAGCCCCGGGCCGACAACCGATCGACCAACCGTTGTTTGGCCCGGCTCAATCGCGTCGAAAACGTGCCCCATTTTAATCCGAGTTGCTCCGCGGCGGTCGTCGGTGCGATCCCTTCAATGCAGCAGAGGACGAACGCCACCCGTTGCGATTCGGGGAGCTTGTGGATCTCTTCGTGCAACGCCGCCGCGGCCCGATCCCAGGTCGAATCGGCCACTGGGGAGTCGCCTTCGACCGACGCCGCGCCGCGCTCGCGCTTCGTCCGCCGCGCGGCGGCCCGGCGGGCGTTGAGACAGACCTGATGGGCCACGGCGTGCAACCACGGCCCGAGGCGATCGGTCGCGCGGATTGCTCCGGCCGACTTGGCCAAAGCCAGAAACGTCGCTTGGAAGGCGTCGTCGGCATCGGCTTCGCTGGCCAACAGATGCCGGCATTGCCCCCAGACCAACCGGGAGTAGCGGCGCACGAGTTCGGCGAAGGCGCCGTCGTCCTGCGACGACACGAACCTCCCGAGCAAATCGGCATCCGAATGCGTCGAATGCAATCTACCGGCATTGCGAATCAGGGCGTGCAGTCGAACCGGTGCCACGGTGTGCGATCCCCTTTCGGATATTGTCACCGCCCGGGTCGCTATGATGCCGCCATGCGGAAAGATTTCCCGGAGTGCGCGTGAATCTCGCCATCCCCTTCCCCGAATTGGCCCGCGCGGCCGAACTGCACTTGGTCGCCGTCGAGCCGCGCTTCGGGCCGCTGATCGCGGCCCACGGTTCTTGTACCTTGACGCCCGACCCCGACCTTTTCCGCGGCTTGGTGCGTGCGGTGATCGCGCAGTTGATTTCCACGGCGGCGGCCCGTTCCATCTTCACCAAGTACGAGGCGTCGCTCGGCAACGCCTTGACGCCGGAGCGCGTTCTCGCGCGGACGGACGATGAAATGCGGGCCTGCGGGCTCTCGGCGGGGAAGCGGAAAACCATCCGCGGGGTCGCCGAACGGTTCGCGTCGACCCCGGGGTTGTCGGCCACCCTGCTGGCGACGGACGACGACGCCGTGCGGGCGGCGTTGCTGCCGCTGCACGGCGTCGGCCCGTGGACGGTGGAAATGCTGCTGATTTTCGGCCTCGGCCGGCCCGACGTGTGGCCCGTCGGCGACCTCGGCATCCGCCTCGCCGTGCAGGGCATCTTCAAAATGCGCAAGCTTCCCGATGCGAAGCGATTGCACAAACTCGCGAAACCGTGGGCGCCGTACCGGACCTTCGCCGCGTGGTACCTTTGGTGCAGCCGCGATCCCCCGCCGGAGTAGGGAGACAACGCACGAGGAAGCTGTGTCAGTATGGACTGTGTCGCGGCTAAATCCACCGCCGAGCGTGATCACTGGGGCCACCGCTTCCACCGGCTGTTGGCGGAGGCGGGCCGGGCCGTATCTTCGACAGGGTGATTCCGCACGCGGTCGGGGGTTCGGCATGGCCATCGTTCACTTGGCGCTCGGCAGCAATTTGGGGGACCGCCGCGTCCACCTCGACCTCGCCGTGCGGCGCCTCCGCGCCGAGCCGGGGATCCAAGTCATCCAAGTGTCGTCGTACTACGAGGCCGATCCGCGCGGCGACGATTTCGCGGGCCAGCCGAAATTCTTGAACGCCTGCGCGACCATTTCGACCGACCGTGCGCCGCTGACGCTGCTGCGCTTGCTCATGGACATCGAGCACGACCTCGGCCGGGTGCGCACGCGGCCGAACGCGCCGCGCACCGTCGACCTCGACCTGCTGCTTTACGAAGCGCTGGTGATGGACGAACCGGAATTGACCTTGCCGCACCCGCGGATGCACGAGCGCGCTTTCGTGCTGATGCCGCTGGCCGAAATCGCCGACGACGCGATCCACCCCGTCTTCAATCGGACGGTCGCCGAATTGTTGGCCGGAGTGCCACTCGAAGGGGTCGCCGTCGCCGTGCCCCGGCAACCGCTGCGCAAGCGCGACCTCATCGGCTACCGCACGCTGGTCACGGGCAGTACGTCCGGGATCGGTCGGGCCATCGCCGAAGGCTTCGCCGACGCCGGTTCGGGGATCGTCGTCCACGGTCGGACCCCGGCGAATGCCGAGGCGACGCTGAAGCAATTGAAGAAGTACGAAGCGCCGACGGAATGCATCCTCGCCGACCTGCGCGATCCGGCCGAGCAAGATCGGTTGATCGACGAGGCTTGGGGCGACGGCCTCGATGTGCTCGTTTGCAACGCGGGGGCCGACACGCTGACCGGCGAAGCCGCGAAGTGGACCTTCGAGCAGAAACTCGACGCGCTGTTGGCGGTCGATTTGAAAGCCACCATGCGGCTGGCGCGGGCCATCGGCGAGAAAATGAAGCGGCGCGGCCGCGGGGTGATCCTGACGATGGGCTGGGATCAAGCCGAGACGGGCATGGATGGCGACAGCGGCCAACTTTTCGGCGCGGTGAAGGGGGCCATCATCTGCTTTACCCGGAGTCTCTCCCTCGGCCTCGCGCCGGCGGTGCGCGTGAACTGCCTCGCCCCCGGTTGGATCCGCACGGCGTGGGGCGAGTCCGCCTCCCCGGCGTGGCAAGAGCGCGTCCGCAAAGAGACGCCGCAGCACGTCTGGGGCCTGCCGGAAGACGTGGCCCAAGCCGCCGTCTGGCTCGCCGGCCCCGCCGCGCAATTCCTCACGGGCCAGACCCTCCGCATCAACGGCGGCGCCGTCCGGGCCTGACGGCACGCCGATCCGGATCGGACGCTGCTTCGGAACGAAGAGTCCGATCTCCAACCGATGTCACACTCCGGTACGCGCCAAGCTTAGATGACGCGGAAGACCAGGAGCACCAGCAGAATGATCACCAGTAGCCCGGCCCCACCGAAGGGGGCCATGCCCCAATCCGAGCGACGATTGTACCCGTAGCCGCCGCCGAAAAGGGCGAGCAGGATGACGACGATCAAAATGATTTCGAGCAGACCCATGGCGATGACTTTCCAATAACGCGTTGAGTGGGAAGCGGCGGTTACACCCGCCGCGACGCGGGCTTCTCAAAAGTCCGTGTGGATTTGTGAAAAGCTTTGCGGATGTTTGCGAACGCAACTGCCGTGCCCCAATTGGGAATTTGACAGCCGGAAATAGTGCCGGTACACTGTTTCCACCTACCCGACCGGCCCCGCGTCTTTTTTGAATGGCCGGTCGACCCGTGTCCCACGGCGGAACTCCCCGTCGCCGCAGGAGACAGTCGATGATCCTCCCCCATCACTTACCCACCCGCCGCGAGTCGCTGCGCGCCGGGGGCCTCGGGGCCTTGGGCCTGTCGCTGCCGCAACTGCTCGCGGCCGGTGCGACCGGCCGGCCCACGAAGGCGAAGCGGTGCATCGTCCTCTTCCTACTCGGCGGCCCGCCCCAGCATTCGACCTGGGATCCGAAGCCCGACGCCCCGGCCGAAATCCGCGGCGAATTCGGCCCCATCGATACCGTCGTCCCCGGGATGCGCATTGGCTCGATCTTCTCGAAGCTGGCGAAACAGGCCGATAAGCTCTGTCTGCTGCGCGCCGTGTCGACGGGCGATAACGCGCACTCGTCGAGCGGCTACGCGATGCACACGGGCGTGCCGCACGCGCCGCTGAACGCCGAGGGCGTCAACCCCGGCGCGCCGAACGATTCCCCCGCCCTCGCCGCGCTCGTCCGCAAGTTCCGGGGCGATGTCGGCGGTCTGCCGGGGGCGGTGCGATTGCCGATGCACATCTTCAACACCGATAGTTCCGTCTGGCCCGGCCAAGACGCCGGGTTCCTCGGCCGCGCCAACGACCCTTGGCTTTTCCGCTGCGAACCGGCGTCGTCGGCCTTCGCGCTGCCCGAACTCACCCTGCGCGCGGACGTCGATCTCGAACGGCAAACCGGCCGGCAGAATCTCTTCCGCAAACTCGACCGCGCCCCGGCGGTCCCGGTCAATGCCCACACCGAAACCGCGTTCGACTTGCTCGGTTCCCGCGCGGCCCGGGTCGCGTTCGACTTGGCCAAAGAACCTCCGCGCGAACGGGACCGCTACGGTCGCCACCAATTCGGCCAGAGTTGTTTGCTCGCCCGCCGGCTCATCGAAGCCGGCGTCGGGCTGGTGCAGGTGAACTGGTTCCGGGGGCCCGAAGAACCGCCCGATGCCCCGTGCTGGGATACGCACGCCAAAGAAGGGCAACGGCTGAAGACCGTGCTCGGCCCCACCGCCGATCAGGGCTTCTCGGCGCTCCTCGAAGATTTGTCGGAACGGGGCATGCTCGGCGACACCCTGGTGATGTGTCTCTCCGAATTCGGCCGCTCGCCGAGGTTCAACGGCGGCGCCGGGCGCGATCACTGGGGGCACGTCTTCAGCGTCGCGCTCGCCGGCGGCGGCATCCGAGGCGGGCAGGTCTTCGGGGCGTCCGACAAGATTGGGGCCTACCCCAAAGACGGCAAAGTGACCCCGGCCGACCTCACGGCGACCGCGCTGCATTGCCTGGGCATCGACCCCGGTGCGGAGATCCACGACGCTTTCAAACGCCCCCTCCCCGCGAGCCGCGGCACCGTCCTCCGCGGGATTTTGTGATGCTCGAACGAATCTTCCATCCGATTCTCGCGTTCGCCGTGGCGGCTGTACTGCTCGTACCGAACGACCTTCGCTCGGACGAAAAACCTGCGGAGCGAGTCGATGACTGGGCCTTCAAGCCGATTCAAAAACGGGTGGTTCCGACTCCGCCGGCCCATTTCAAGACTTGGGTCCGCAATCCCGTCGATGCCTTCGTGCTCGAGAAGTTGCGGGCGAACGGGTTGAAGCCTTCGCCCGAAGCGGATCGCCGCGTCTTGGCCCGCCGGGTCAGCATCGACCTGACGGGGTTGCCGCCGACGCCGGAGGAACTGGACGCTTTCTCGAAGGAGGTATCCCCGGATGCTTATGAGAAACTGGTGGATCGATTGCTGGCGTCACCGCGCTACGGCGAGCGCTGGGCCCGGCACTGGCTCGATGTGGCCCACTACGCCGACTCGCACGGGCAGGATCAAGACCGCTTCCGTCCGAACGCTTGGCCCTACCGCGACTACCTCATCCAATCGTTGAACGCCGACAAACCCTATGCGAAGTTCGTCCGCGAGCAGGTCGCCGGGGATGTCATTTTCCCCGATGATCCGCAGGCGATTGCCGCGACCGGATTTCTCGCGGCGGGGCCGTGGGACGAAAGCGGGCTGCGCGATATCAACGAGAACTCGTCGGATCGCATCGTCGCCCGCAACCTCGACCGGGACGACATCGTCACGACGACGATGTCGACCTTCGCCGGGCTGACCGTCCACTGCGCCCGTTGCCACGATCACAAGTTCGACCCGATTACGCAGGCCGATTACTACGCGCTGCAAGCGGTCTTCGCGGGGATCGACAAGGCCGAGCGCGCGTATGACCCCGACCCGGTGCTGGCGAAGAAACGGATCGCCGCGACCGCCGAGTTAGCGCGGATTCGCACGCTGAAAGGCAAGGCCGATCCGACCTTACTGACACCGGCGTGTCAGTCGGAAGTCGCCGCGTTCGAGAAGAGTCGGAAGGAGACCGAAGGCTGCTGGGCCATTCTTCCACCGGAGTCGGCGAAATCGAAGAACGGCGCGACCCTGAAGATTCTGCCGGATCACTCGGTGTTGTCCGGTGGCCCGGCCCCCGAGCGCGACACCTACACCGCCGTCGCCGCGACCGACCGCACCGGCATCACGGGCCTACGGCTCGAAGTGCTGACGGACGATTCGCTGCCGTTGCGCGGGCCGGGTCGGCAGGGCAACGGCAACCTGCACCTCTCCGAAATCCGCGTGAAGGTGTACCCGAAAGGCCAGCCCGAGAAGGGCGCGGCGGTGAAGGTGAAAGCGGCGACCGCCGACTTCGATCAAGACGGTTGGGGCATCGCCCGGTCCATCGACGGCAACGCCGCGACGGCCTGGGGCATCTACCCCGAGGTGAGCAAACCCCACTTCGCCGCCTTCGAATTCGAGACGTCCGTCGGGTTCCGCGAGGGGACGACCTTCGCCGTCGAACTCGATCAACTGCACGGCGGGAATCACCTCATCGGACGATTCCGATTGGCCATCACGACCACCAAGATTTCGCTGGTGACCCCGCAACCGATCCCGGCCGACATCGCGGCCATCCTCGCCATCGTCGAGGGCGCCCGCACCGATTTGCAACGCGCGGCACTTTCCCAGTGGGTCTGGCAGCGACGCCTCGAACGGGAACTCGCCGACCTGCCCGCGCCGGCGAAGGTCTATTGCGGGACGAACCGGTTCACCATCGACGGCAGCTTCCGCCCATCACCGACGCCGCGCCCGATCCACATCCTCAAGCGCGGCGATGTGACCAAGCCCGGTGCCGTCGTTGTACCCGGTTCCGTGGAAGCCGTGGAAGGGGTGAAGCACCGGTTCGTTGTGAAGGACACCAACGACGAAGGTCAACGCCGGGCCGCGCTCGCCGAGTGGCTCGTCGATCCCGCGAACCCCGTGACGTGGCGTGTGATCGTCAACCGCGTCTGGCACTACCACTTCGGCAAAGGGATCGTCGATACTCCGAATGACTTCGGCAAAATGGGCGGCGCGCCGTCGCACCCCGAACTGCTCGATTGGCTCGCCGCCGAGTTCCGCGACTCCGGCGGTTCGCTGAAGAAACTGCACAAGCTCATCGTCACCAGCAGCACCTACCGGCAGGCCGTAACCCACGACGCCGTGGCCGCGGCGAAGGACGGCGACAACCGCCTGCTCTGGCGGATGAACCGCGGCAAGCTCGACGCCGAGACGGTTCGCGACGCGGTGCTCTTCGCCAGCGGCCGGCTCGACGAAACGATGTACGGCCCCCCGGTGAAGCACTTTCTCACGAAGCCGGGTGTCCACGTGACCCCGGAGGCGGACTACGAGAAATACGACGTCGACGCGCCCGAGGCGCGCCGGCGCAGCGTATACCGGTTCATTTTCCGCACCCGGCCCGACCCTCTGCTCGAAGCGCTCGATTGCCCCGATGCCTCGGCATCGGCTCCGGTGCGCTCCGCATCGGTGAGTGCCCCGCAGGCCTTGGTGTTGTGGAACAACAGATTCACCCTGCACAACGCGGAGCACCTTGCGGATGCGGCGGCGAAAGCGAACCCTGATCTGGTTCATCAGATCCGCTTCGCCAGTCGACGTGTACTCGGGCGGATCCCGAGTGAAGCCGACGAAGCCGCTTGGCTCGCCTACACCAAGAAGCACGGCTTGGCGAACCTGTGCCGGGTCTTGTTCAACAGCAGCGAATTCTTGTTTGTGGATTGATGACGAATGGGCGTACCTTGTAGGACAGGCCTCCGCGCCTGTCCAAATCAAAACCGCCCTGAGCGACCGATTCGACGACGCTAGTTTGTTTGGACAGGCCCGGCGGCCTGTCCTACAAGGGAGTCCCCCGATGATCCCCACCCGACGCGACTTTCTCGCCACCGGCTTCGGCGGGCTCGCGCTGTCGCACCTGATGGCGGCGGAGACCAAACCGAATCCCGAATTCGACGGCGGGCTGCACCACAAGGCGAAGGTGAAGCGCGTCGTGCAGGTGTTCCTCAACGGCGGCATGAGCCAGATGGACACGTTCGATTACAAACCGACCCTCGAAAAGAAGCACGGGCAAATCGTCAATGTCGGGTTGAAGGCGACCGCCACCGGGACGCCGGGGCCGTTGATGAAATCCCCGTTCAAATGGAAGCAACACGGGAAGTCCGGGCGCTGGGTAACCGACGTCTTTCCGCACTTGGCGACCCGCGTCGACGACATGGCCTTCTTGATGGCGATGACTTCCAAAACGAACGTCCACGGGCCTGCGAGCTACCTGCAAAACACCGGCTTCCAAATGCCCGGTTTCCCCTGCGCCGGCTCTTGGATCGGATACGCCCTCGGCCGGCTGACCGACGAGCTGCCGTCGTTCGTGGTGCTGCCGGACCCGCGCGGATTGCCGTACAACGGCTCGGGCAATTTCTCCGCGGGTTTTTTGTCCGCCTCGCACCAGGGCACCGTCGTCAACCCCTCGGCCCCATCGCCGATCTCGGATCTCGCCGTGTCACCCTCAGCCAAGTTCGTTACCCCATCTGCCAGCGACGACGGTTTGAAGTTACTCAAAGAATTGAACGGGAAGTACGCCGTCCAACGCCCCGGTGACAGCCGGTTGTCCGCGCGGGTCGAAAGCTACGAACTCGCCGCGAAGATGCAGCTCGCCGCGCCGGAAGTCTTCGATTTGACCAAGGAGTCGAAAGCGACCCACGAACTCTACGGCACCGCGGCCCCGGCGCACGAGGGCGGCTTCGCCAAGAATTGCCTGCTCGCTCGGAGGATGATCGAACGCAACGTCCGCTTCGTGCAAATCTGGAGCGGCCAAGGCGGTCCGTCGAACAACTGGGATAACCACACCAATATCGAAAAAGAACTGCCGCCGATCGCCCGGCAAGTGGATCGCCCGGTCGCCGCGCTGCTCGGCGATTTGAAATCGAAGGGGCTTCTCGCCGACACGCTCGTGATCTTCACGACCGAGTTCGGCCGCATGCCCTTCACCCAAGGCGGCGTCGGTCGGGATCACAACGGCGGTACCTTCGTGACGTGGCTCGCCGGGGCGGGGATCAAGGCCGGGGCGACCCACGGCGAAAGCGATGAATTTTCTTACCGGGCCGCGAAAGACGCCACCGATGGTCACGACCTCTCCGCGACGCTGTTGCACTTGATGGGCATCGACCACGAAAAGCTCGCCGTGCGCCACGACGGTATCGACCGCCGGCTGACCGACGTCCACGGCCACGTCATCCGGTCGATCTTGGCGTGAACGAAAAAACCTCCCCGTTCGGGGAGGTCTGCATTGCGAGCAATTTGATTCTTACATGTGTGAATTGATCAGCGTGGACAATTCCGGGACGCCGACGACGCCGACGAGCTCGTGGATCGGCTTGTCGCCGCCTTTGAAGAACAGCACGCGCGGGATCGTGTTCACATCGTACTTCACGGCGAGATCCGGGTTCTCGTCGATGTTCACTTTGCCGACTTTTACTTTGCCGGCGAACGAATCGGCGACCTTCTCGATGGTCGGCGTCAGCATCCGGCACGGCCCGCACCACGGCGCCCAGAAGTCGGCGACGACGAGTTCGCCGGAGGCGACGGTCGCGGCCCAATTGTCGGTGGTCAGTTCGAGTACGTTGGGGCTGCCCATGTTGCACGGTCCTTTCGAGGTGGGGTGGTCTCGGCATTGTAGCAAGCCGCACGCCGAGGAATACCGCCATCCGGGAACACCCTTTCACTCACGCGGCCGCGCTCGCCTCCTCGGCGTAGTCTTCGAAGCGCACGGCGACCTGTTTCGACACGCCGCTCTCTTGCATCGTGATGCCGTACAACACATCGGCCGCGGCCATCGTCCGTTTTTTGTGCGTGATGATGATGAACTGCGAACGGTCCAGAAAATCGCCCAGGGCGTTGGCCAAGCGCGCGGTATTGGCTTCGTCGAGCGCCGCGTCGACTTCGTCGAGGATGCAGAACGGGCTCGGCCGGCTGCGGAAGATCGCCAGCAGCAGCGCGATGGCCGTGAGGGTCCTTTCGCCGCCGCTCAATAGCGAGAGGTTGCGGAGTTCCTTGCCAGGCGGCCGGGCGGTGACTTCGATACCGCTTTCGAGCGGGTCGGTTTCGTCTTCGAGCACGATGTCGGCCATGCCGCCGCCGAAGAGTTTGCGGAACAGTTCCTGGAAGTGCCCGCGAACCAGCGCCATCGTTTCGGCGAACAGTTTGCGACTGTCGCCGTTGATTTGGTCGATGATTTCCCGGAGCTTTCCGGAGCTGTCGGCGAGGTCGTCGTGTTGGCCGCGCAGTTCTTTCTCGCGCGCTTCGACGCCGGCGAGTTCCTCGATTGCCTCAGGGTTCACGCCGCCGAGCTTCGCGATCTTACGCTTCAGCTCGTCGATCTGTTCTTGGGCGGCGTCCGGATCGGCGAGGGTCAGCGGGATCGGCTCGTCCGCGGTCCACGCCGCGAGGTCGATGGCGTAATCGTCGCGGATGCGTTCGGCGACGCTGTCGCGGCGGAACGTGAGATCTTGGACGACCATCTCGTGGGCGTGAGCGCGGTCGCGCTGCGCGGCCCACGAATCGCGGAATCGGTTCAGTTCCCCGCGCAGCGCATCGCGCTCGCCCCGGCGGATCTCGCACTCGCGCCGGCTCCGGTGGACGAGATCGCCGGCCGAGTCCTTGGCCGCGTACGCGGCGGCGGCGGCGGCGGTCGCCGCGAGGATCGCCAATTGGCTCGCATCGAGTTTCGCCGCGGCGCTGGGGCGTTGAACCGCGAGGTTGACCGAGTCGCGCGCCCGGGTGGCCAGTTCCCCGGTGTATTCATCGCGGCGGTTCTTCAATCCCGCCAACTGCTCGCGGGCCCGGCCGAGTTCGATTTGCACCGCTACGTTCTCCGCCTGTCTTTGATCGCGCCCGGTTTGGGCGAGCGCGGAGTCGGCTTCGGCCCGCGCGAGTTTTTGCCGGATGCTCTCCGCGGTTTGCTCGGCTTCGCGCCAAGAGCATTGCGATCCGGCGAACGCGTCCGTGGCCGAGGTCAATTCCCGCTCCAATTGAGTCGCCTCATGGAGGATCAGGTCGCGCAGGTCGGCCAGTTGCTGCTGCACCAGTCGCTGATCGCGCAGTTGATCGCGCAGTGTCCCGGCCTCTCCGCCCAAGGCGCGGATCTCGGTTTCGAGGGCGTGGATCGGCGCGTCGAGCGCGTCGGCCCGTCGGCGGTATTCGGACTGCCGGGCTTCGAGTTGGGCGATGGCCCGTTCGCGCTCGGCGAATTTAAACCGCAGTTCCTTCAGTTCGCTTTTCCGCGACAGCAACCCGCTCGACGACAGCGGCGGCCCGATGCCGAGCGTGCCATCCGGCTCGAGGAGTTCGCCGCCGCGCGTGAGGACGCGGTGGCCCGGGTAGTCCCACGCGACGTTGCGGGCGGTGAGGAGGTCGTCGACCAGCAGCGTCGAACCGAGGAGTTGCCCGGGGAGCGCCGCCAATTCGGGGCGGTCGCACGAGGCGGCGCGCGCCAGTGACAACGGGTGGACAGTGATCGCGCCAACGGACAGGGGGACGAACCCGACCCGCCCCGGCAGACCGGGGAGCGCCCGAGCGATGCAGTCGATATCCGCCGCGTCGCGGACGACGAATTGCTGCGTGGCCTCGGCGAGGACCAAGTCGACGAACGGGGCGAATTCCGGGGGGACGATCAGCAGGTCCGCGATCAACCCGGCCACGCCGGCGAGGGCCGGATGGCCTTCCGCGAGGCGCTGCAAGACGACCCGCACCCCCGCGCCGAAACCGTCCAAATTGCGTTCGAGCGCTTCGAGGACTTCGAGCCTGCCGCCGAGGGCGCTGCGCGCTTCGCGCTCCGCTTCGAGTTCTTGCTGCAACCGTTCAATGTCCGCTCGGAGTTCGCCCTTGTATCGCACGTGTTCCGCGAGATTGGCTTTCGCGCCCGTCAATTTCTGTTGGACGTCGGCGTCGGTGCGGGACAGGTCGAATAGGATCGATTCGAGGGCGTCGTGCCGTTGGCCGGTGCGTTCCCCCTCGGTCGATTTCCGAAGGAGTTCGCGGCGGAGGCGTTCCGATTCGTTCCGCGCGGTTTCGGCGTCCCCTTGCAGGCGCGCGGCTTTCGCGATCCACTCGTACTGCCGTTGGCGGTCGGCTTGGCTTTCCCGCGCCAGCGCGGCGATGCGGGCCGTCACCTCGGCGAGTTCCCGGGCGGCGCCGTCGGCGCGGATTTGCTCGCGGGCGGTGGCGGCTTCGCAGGCCGCCAGTTCCGCGGTGGCCTGCTCCGATTGCCGCTCGAGGGCGTAACGCCGGCGGTGCAGCTCGATGTGCTGGAGCCCGAGCCGCGCGATTTCGGCTTCCGCGCTCGCCGATTGCGCGCGTTCGAATTTGGCGATCGATTCCCGCTCGGCGATTTCCCGGCGCGCCGCCGCGAGGTCCCCTTCGCGCGTCCGGAGTTCCGCCTCGGCGCGGGTCGTGTCGTTTTCCAGTTGGAGGATGCGCGCTTCGCGCGCCGAACTCTCCCGAGTCGCCCCGCCGACTTCGGCCCGGAGTTCTTCCAAAATGCTTTTCTGCCCATCGAGCGTCGCGGTGAGTTCGCGATATTCTTGTGCAGCGAGGCCGACGCGGTGCCCGCGCAGCTCCGCTTGGTACTCCCGGAATCGCTGGGCTTTCGAGGCTTGGAGCCGGAGTGTGCGGAGTTGCTTGTCGAGTTCCAGCAATATGTCGCGGACGCGGGTGAGGTCGGCGTCTACCCGCTCGAGCTTCCGCAGCGTCTCGATCTTCTTCGCCTTGAACCGGCTGATGCCCGCGGCCTCCTCGAAGATGATGCGGCGATCTTTCGTGCTCGCCGTCAGCAGGGCATCGACGCGGCCCTGTTCGATGACGCTGTAAGCGCCGTGTCCCGCGCCGGTGCCGAGGAAGAGATCTTTGATGTCTTTGAGCCGGGCGAGTTGCCCGTTGACGAGGTATTCGCTTTGGCCGTCGCGGTAGACGCGCCGGGCGATTTGGACTTCGACCGCATCGGAGTTGAGCAGCCGCCGGTCGTTGGCGAAGGTGAGGCTGACCTCGGCGAGGCCGAGCGACTTGCGGGTGCTGGAACCGTTGAAGATGACGTCCGTCATGTCCCCGCCGCGCAGGGACTTGGCCGATTGTTCACCGAGTACCCATTTCACGGCGTCGACGACGTTGCTCTTGCCGCTGCCGTTGGGCCCCACGATGGCCGTGATGCCCGGGGCGAATTCGAACCGGGTCCGATCCGCGAACGATTTGAAGCCGATGAGTTCCAGACGTCGGAGCATTCGGATTCATACCCGAGCGGGGTGGCGTCAGCCCCCCGTGGAATTGTCGCGCGAATTCATTCCGAGACGGGGGGCTGACACCCCCCGATCGGCAACCATTACTTGCGTTCGTTCACCGCGCCGATAGCGTTGGTCTCGGGTTGGCGCGGTCCGAAGAGCCGTCCGCCTTGATCGCGGCTCAGCGGCGAGATTTCCACGATGGGGGCTTTCTCCAACGGCTTCGGTTCGCCGGGGGCTTGCCAGCCCGCTTGAAGGATGTCGCCGTTGAATTTGGCCACGTCGACGTCCGACTTGGCCAGCGTGAGATCGGTCCGGGCGAGGGTCGCCAATTGCTGGATCGTCATACCGCGGGGCGTGGCATCGACGGCGAGTTTGGCCCCGAGGCACTCGGCCCCGTTGACCCGGCGGATGAATTCGATGGCGTCGCTGTAGTTGCCGCCCATCTCGGCGATCCCCTTCAGGATGTACCCGAGGTCGGCCCGGTACTTCGCTTCCACAGTCGTCGGTTCGTTGTTCTTCGTGACGATGCGGCTGATGAGCACGGCTTCGTCGCCGTCTTTCATGGTCACGGTGAAATCGGTGCCGAGCGGGAACGAGAACGGCCCGCGCACCGGCCACGTCGTGCCGAACAAAACGATCTCGTTGCGGCGCTCGGTGACCAAATGGACCAGCGGGTCGGACCCGTCGGCGATGCTGTGCAGCCAGAACGAGTTGCCCAATTTGCGACCGCGGACGGAGTCGTGATTTTCGTCCATCAACCGCATCGCGGTGAAGGCCCCGTACCGCAGCGAGGCATCTTTGGACTTCATCAATTCGCCGAGTTGATCGATGCAATGAGCGTCGTCTTGCGAAGCCAACGCCATGAGGCAGTGGGTGCGGAGCGACGGGTGGCGTTCGGCGAGCTTCGCCAAGATCGACGACGCGGCCGGGTCGGCTTTGCCCAAGTACGCGAGGGACTGGGCCGCGGCGAACTGCACCCACGGCGAGTTGCTTTCCAAACCGACGCGGAGCGCGTCTTCGCTCTCGGTGCCGAGGGCTTCGAGTTTCACCGAAGCGCTCAGGGCCGTTTCCGCCTGCACCAATTCCTGCTCGAGCTTCTTGCGGTACGGGTCGTTCGGGCCGACGTTCGCCAGCGGCACGTTCCGGGCGACCATCAAAAACCGGGCGTGGTTGTGGCGGTAGTTCGGCGGCACGAAGACCGCGACGAGCGGTTTGCCCTGCACCTTGGCTTCGGCGATTTTGTTCCCGCGGTCGGTCGACCCGTGGAAGACGCTGTTCAACCGCGAGGCGATCACCATCGCCAAGCGCGGTTGCGACGCGGCGTCGGTCATCAGGAAGTAGTAGGGCCGCTCCAATAAGCAGACGCCGCCGTTCCAGACCTTCGCGATCTTCTCACCGGTATTGGACGTCGCGACTTGCGGTTCGTCGGCGGTCGATTCGCCCGGCTTGGGCTCTTTCACTTGGAGGAGTTGCCCGCTGACGAGCGGACCTTCGCCCGTGCCCAAGCGGTTGCCCATCAATACCGAATCGCCGCCGCCGCGGGGCGTTTTGCCGCCCATGCCGGCGTCGGCGAGTTGTTGGCGGGCGTTGCCGGTCGATTCGAAATTCGTGAGGTCGCAGATTTCGAGCGTGCCGCCGCGGAGCGACGTCGTTTTGCTGCCCGGCGGCAGCGTGACGGTGAGGTCGAACCGATCTTGGCTGCGGCAGCCCGGCGGGACGGTGCCGGACACGAGCACGAGCGAGGTCGTGCGGGCCGGGTCGTCGAGCAGTTCTTTCGGGTTCAGCTTGCGCTTCTTCATCGCGTTTTCGAGCATCGACCGCCAACCGTCCGGCGTCGGGGAGCTGCCCGTGCCTTTGAGGTTGTAGACGAGGCCGACGGCCGAGATCGGGATCGGTTCGGCGTTGCCGACGATGGTTTTCATGCCGACGGTGGCGTTGATGTCTTTGTCGGTGTCGTCGGCGACTTGGCCGCGGTTCGTTTGCTGCGGGAGGCAACCGACGGTCGCTCCGACGGCCCCGGACAGGCCGGCGAGCAGACTGCAGGCCATCAATCGATTGCGGAAGCGGGCCATCGGATTCCCCTCAGCGTCGCCGAGTCCGGCGTGGATCGGACCGGGTGCGCCGCGCCGGCGAAGGGCCATTCCCCCGAATGGTCCGTCGCCGTGTGATGCGCGGGCACGCCGGCCGTGTGCGGTGCGGCGGGACAATAACGAGGCCGTCGCGGGTGTCAAGCATTTTGCCTGAAGAAACGGACGAAATGAACCGAACGGGGTCGCCCGAGTCCGAAAATGGTTTCGGCGCGGAGCGCCCCACCCCTCCGCGAAACCATTCCCGAATTCGGGTAGAACCCATGCGCGGCAACGCTTTGCGTCCGATTTGGAGGGGCGCGATCCCCGCCGAAACCATTCTGAATCGAGGGAGCGAAGAACCTTCGCCATGCTCTCCGGCGTGGCGACAAGTTTCCAACTTGTCGACAAAGCGAACACCGAGGGGCCAATCATGTACCCGTTAGGTGCCGGGTAGACTTTTGCCGACAAGTTGGAAACTTGTCGCCACGCCGGAAGCCATTACTTCCCGCTCAGCAACTGCCTCAAAACGTACGGCAGGATGCCGCCGTGCTGGTAGTAGAGGACTTCTTGCGGGGTGTCGATCCGGCAGAGGACGGGGAAGATCGCGGTGGTGCCGTCGGGTTTCACGACGTGGACTTTCAACTCTTTGCCGCCGGCGAAGTTCGCGGTCAGACCCGCGAGGAGGCCTTCGACGGTGAACGTCTCCTCGCCGGTCAGCCCGAGTGACGCCGAGTTGTCACCGGCTTTGAACTGCAGCGGCAGCACGCCCATGCCGACGAGGTTGCTGCGGTGGATGCGCTCGTAGCTCTCGACGATCACGACCTTCACGCCGAGCAAGTTCGTCCCCTTGGCCGCCCAATCGCGGCTCGATCCGGAGCCGTATTCCTTGCCCCCGATCACCACGAGAGGCGTGCCGTCGGCTTTGTACTTCATGGCCGCGTCGAAGATGCTCATCTGCTCGTTCGTGGGCAAATACCGTGTGAAGCCCCCCTCGACGCCGGGGACGAGTTGGTTTTTCAAGCGGACGTTGGCGAACGTGCCGCGCATCATCACGTCGTGATGGCCCCGGCGGGCGCCGTACTGGTTGAAGTCGGCTGGTTGGACGCCGTGCTCCATGAGGTAGGCCCCGGCGGGGGAATCCTTCTTGATGTTCCCGGCGGGGCTGATGTGGTCGGTCGTGATGCTGTCGCCCAGCAGCGCGAGCACGCGCGCCCCGATGACTTCCGTCACCGGCGGCGGGTTGATGCCCATGCCCGCGAAGTAAGGCGGGTTGGCGATGTACGTCGACTTCGCTTCCCACGTGAACAGCTTGCCCATCGGCACCGGGAGCGACTTCCAGTTCGCATCGCCGTCGAACACGCCGGCGTAGATCCGCTCGTAACTTTCTTTCTTGATCGACTTCTCGAGGACCGCTTGCACCTCGGCTTGCGTCGGCCAAATCTCTTTGAGGAAGACGTCGATCCCGGTCGAATCTTTGCCGACCGGTTCGATGTCCCAGTCGATGTCGATCTTGCCGGCGAGGGCGTAGGCGACCACCAACGGCGGCGAGGCCAAGTAGTTCGCGCGGACGTCGCCGTGGACGCGCCCTTCGAAGTTGCGGTTGCCGCTGAGCACCGCCGAGACGACCAGTCCGCCGGCCGCGATCTCTTTCGAGATGGCCTCGGGCAGCGGCCCGCTGTTGCCGATGCAAGTCGTGCAGCCGTAACCGACGACGTGGAAGCGCAGCGCCTCGAGTTCGGGCAGCAGTTCCGAATCGGTGAGGTAGTCGGTGACGACTTTGGAACCGGGGGCGAGGCTCGTCTTCACCCACGACTTCGTGTGCAGCCCCCGCGCCACGGCCTTCTTCGCCAAGAGACCCGCCGCGATCATCACCGACGGATTGCTGGTGTTCGTGCAACTGGTGATCGCGGCGATGACCACGGACCCGTCGACGAGGTGCCCGTCGGCGGTGTCGGCCGTACTCGGCGCTTCCCCGGTCGCCATCGGCAGCGCGGGCTTCGGTTTCGCGGCCGTCTTCAGTTTCGGCAGCACGTCGTAGAACGATTTCTTCACATCCGTCAGCGCCACGCGGTCCTGCGGGCGGGTCGGCCCCGCGAGGCTCGGCACGACGGTGGCCATGTCCAATTCGAGCGTGTCGGTGTAGTCGGCGGCCGGCGTCGTGGGGTCGTTGAACAGTCCCTGTTCTTTGCAGTAGGCTTCGACGATGGCGATCTGCTCTTCCTTCCGCCCGGTCTGGCGCAGGTACTTCAGCGTCTCGGCGTCGACGGGGAAGATGCCGCAAGTGGCGCCGTATTCGGGGGCCATGTTGGCGATGGTCGCGCGATCCGCGAGTGGGAGATCGGCTAGGCCCGGGACGAAGAACTCGACGAACTTACCGACGACCCCCTTCTTGCGGAGCATCTGCGTGACGGTCAGCACGAGGTCGGTGGCGGTCGCACCTTCCTTCAACTTGCCGAGCAGTTTGAAGCCGACGACTTGCGGAATCAGCATGCTCACGGGCTGGCCGAGCATCGCGGCTTCGGCTTCGATGCCGCCCACGCCCCAGCCCAACACGCCGAGGCTGTTGACCATCGTGGTGTGGCTATCGGTGCCCACCAGCGTGTCCGGGTAGGCTTGACCGTGGTCGTTGACGAAGACGACGCGGGCTAGGTATTCCACGTTCACTTGGTGGACAATCCCCGTCTCCGGCGGCACGACTTTGAAGTTCTCGAAGGCGCTCTGCCCCCAGCGCAGGAAGGTGTATCGCTCTTGATTGCGCTCGTATTCGAGGTGGGTATTTTGGTCGAACGAGGTCGGCGTGCCGGCGTAATCGACCTGAACCGAGTGGTCGATGACGAGTTCGCACGGCACCAGCGGGTTGATCCTCGCGGGGTCGCCGCCGAGCGCTTTCATGGCGTCCCGCATGGCCGCGAGATCGACGACGCAGGGCACGCCCGTGAAATCCTGCAGCAGCACGCGCGCCGGGGTGAAGCCGATCTCGGTATCGGGTTCGGCCTTCGCGTTCCACTGGGCGAGCGCGATGATATCGGCCTTGCGCACCGCGACGCCGTTCTCGCAGCGCAGCAGATTCTCCAGCAAGATCTTCAGGCTGAAGGGCAGAGTTCGAACCTTCGGATAGAGCGTCTCGAGAACCGACAGCTTGTAAATGGTGTGGCCCTTGCCGCCGACGACGAGGGTCGATTCGGCTCCGAAACTATTCGTCATGGACATGATCCTGAATTGGGAGCGGGCTGCGTGTGATAGTATTGTGGCCATCGTGGCCGAAGCGGCAACCGAACGGGTCGCGGAAGCTCGCAATCGGATGTATAATTCCACATCGAATCCGTATCGGTAGGTCGATGATGCCGCGATTGTTGCCTCTGGTCGTGCTCGTCTGCATCGGTTGCCATTCCGGTTCGCCCAAATCGACCGCGCGACCGGAGATCGTCCCCGGGCTCAACGGCAAATGGAACGCGGTTTCGGTGATCATTTCCGGGAGCGAAGCGGACCGGGAAGAATTCGCCGGGCGGGCGATGGAGTTCGCCGGCGACCGCGTGACGCTCTCCGGTGGGCGCGATTCGATCTTCGGCACGGCGACCCTCGTGACGAATGCCCTGCCGACCCAATGCGACATCGTTTACAACGCCGGCGGCGGGGAGAAGAAATCGCTCAAGGGCATTTGCAGGGTGGAAGGGGACAAGCTGACGCTTTGCTACCAGTCCGGCGGGGACGTGCGGCCCACCGCCTTCTATAGCCGCAAGGATTCCGGAGTGTTTCTGGAGGTGTACGAACGGGTGAAGTGAGACGGGGAGAGTCATTCGTTCTTCGTCATTCGACCGCCGTACTTTGCTCGGCTACAATATCGCATAACACTCCGATCATGGATCTCTCCATGCGATGGCTTCCGCTTGCATTGCTATTCACCGCCTCGCCGGCCATCGCCGCGGAACAGCCCGTGTCGTTCCGCAATGACGTGATGGCGGTGTTATCGCGCTCCGGGTGCAACGCCGGGGCGTGCCATGGGAACTTGAACGGTAAGGGTGGGCTGAAGCTGTCCCTTCGCGGGGAGGATCCGGACGCCGACCGGGACACCTTGACGCGCGGGATGCTCGGTCGACGGATCGATCCGCTCGACCCGGCCGCGAGCTTGCTCCTGAAGAAAGCCACCGGGGCCGTGCCGCACGAGGGGGGCATCCGCTTCGCGCCGGGCAGCCCCGATTACGGATTTCTGAAAGCGTGGATCGCCACCGGCGGCGCCGCGGACAGCGACTCGACACCGAAGCCGACGAAGCTCGCGCTCAACGGCACGTCCCACATTTTGATCGATCCGGTCGACCGCGTGCAACTGACGGCCATCGCGACCTTCAGCGATGGCACGACCCGCGACGTCACAGGGTTGGCCACTTACGAACTCAACACCGTCGGCACGGTGCGGGTCACGCCGACGGGCGAAGTGCGGCGCGAACAACCCGGCGAAGCCGTCGTGCTCGTGCGCTACCTCGACTGGCAAGTCCCGGTGCGCGTCGCATTCTTACCGGATCGGCCGATCCCCGATCTGAGCCGACTGCCGAAGAACAACGCCATCGACGGCTTCGTCTACACCGATCTGCTCCCGCTGCGGATGCGGCCGTCGGAACTCAGTTCCGATTCCGTGTTCTTGCGGCGCGTTTACCTCGACTCCTGCGGCATTGTTCCGACGGCCGACGAGTGCCGGGAGTTCCTCGCCGACAGCGCCCCGGACAAGCGGATCAAGCTGATCGATACCTTACTGAAGCGCCCGGAGTTCACGGCGTATTGGGCTCAAAAATGGGCCGATCTCTTACGGAACGAAGAGAAAACGCTGGACCGCAAGGGCGTGCAAGTCTTCCACCGCTGGATCCAAGGCTGGATCGCCGAAGATAAACCGCTCAACGACTTCGCCCGCGAAATTCTATCGGCGCGCGGAAGCACTTACGCCAGCGCCCCGGCGAACTTCTACCGCGCGATCCGCGATCCGTACCAACGCGCCGAATCGGTCGCGCAGGTTTTCCTCGGCCTCCGGGTCAGTTGCGCGAAGTGCCACAACCACCCGTTCGACCGCTGGACGCAAGACGATTACCACCGCTTCGCCGCGCTGTTCGCCCGGATCGATTACCGGGTGTTGAACAACACGAAGGTCGACAACCTCGACAAACACGAATTCATCGGCGAGCAAATCGTGCTGGCGACGACCCGCGGCGAACTCCCCCACCCGCGCGGCGGCGATGCCGAACCCAAATTCCTCGGCGCGGCCACGCCCGACCTCGGCGGCCGCGCGGATCGCTTGGGCGCCCTCGCCGATTGGGTCGCGGCCCCGGGCAACCCCTTCTTCGCCAAGGCTCAGGCCAACCGGATCTGGGCCCACCTGCTGGGCCGGGGGATCGTCGAGCCGATCGACGACTTCAAGATCGCCAACCCCGCGACGAACCCGGCGCTGCTCGATTACCTGGCGAAAGTCTTCGTAGATGGCGGCTACCGATTGAAGCCGCTGGTGCGATACATTTTGAACTCGCGGATCTACCAACTCTCGGCGACCGCGAACGAGACGAATCGCTCGGACGAGTTCCACTATTCGCGGGCACTCGTCCAACCACTCGAAGCCGAGCAACTGCTCGATGCGCTGGCGAAGTCGATGGGCACGTCGGTGAAATTCCCGTCGTACCCCTACGGAATGCGGGCCGGCGAAATTCCCGCGACGCCGATGCAGGGCCGCCGCCCCGCGGAAGCTACAGGCATGCGTTTCCTCAAAGTCTTCGGCAAACCGGAACGACTGCTGACGTGCGAATGCGAACGCAACGAAGACCCCGGCTTATTGCAAGCTTTCCAGATGATGACAGGCAATCTCTTGCACAACATCGTGCGCGAGCCGGACAACCGCATCGGAAAGTTGCTCGCGGCGAAAACTTCGGACGCGACGATCCTCGACGAACTGTACCACGCGACCCTCGGCCGCCCCGCGACCGCCGCCGAGAGCCAAGCTCTGTTGAAAGCCATCGCCGACGCCGACGACCGCCGCGGAGCCTGGGAAGACGTCGCTTGGGCGCTGCTGAACTCGAAGGAGTTTCTCCTGCGGAGGTGACGGATACTCGAAGCGGGCTTCGAGTGATCGGTACGGCACTCCGGCGTGGCGACAAGTTTCCAACTTGTCGACGAAGCGAGTCGATACGGACCTGTTATTTGGCTGTCGCCGCGGAAGCCTATGTCGACAATTTGGAAACTTGTCGCCACGCCGGAGGCCACTGCGCGAGAGTAACGGTTATCGAAAAATCTTGCTCCGAAAAACGCACGGGGATCCCAACCGCGACGAAGCTCCACTTCTACCGCCCTTGCTTCGCCATAAACTTCAGCCCGCCCTTCGACGACAGCCCCATTTGGCAGGTCTGGTCGAACTTGTAGTGCTTCATCAATTTCGCGAGTTGCTCGGCTTCGACCTGCGTGGCGAATGGGCCGAAGACTTGCCGGTTGCCGCCGTCGTAGAGGGCGAACTGGCCGCCCGACGCGCTGCGGACCTTCAAATCCTCGGGGTTGAACCGGGTCGCTTGCACCGAGAACGGCACCTTGGCCGGGGGCAGGCCGTTGACCAAAAAGAAGGTGATGTCGGCGTTGAACCGGCAGAACTCGGTCGCGCGGATATCTTGCACGACCCGGAGCGCATCGCGGGCGCTCCATTCGCTCGCCCCGAATTTCGCGATGATATCGGTGCCGTGGACGACTTGATACTCGCCTTTTTCTTTGCGGATTTCGCACTTCTTGGCGTCGATCACGATCCGTTCGCCGACGAAACCGGTGCCCCCGAGATCGATGCCGGTGCGCGTGAGGTTGTCTTCTTGGAAGCTATTGATGGCGGCGCCCAGCCCGCCCGTCCCCGCCTTCGTGTTCCCCGGCATCGCGAAGAAATACGTCAGGACCGGGGTCGTCTCGCCGACCCAACCGATGCGGTTGAAGCCGTAGCGCCGGGCCACGGCCGCGGCTTGTTCGGCGCCCCCGCGGTCGACTCCGAAGTTCAGCGCGATGCTATTGTCGTCCCGGAGTACCCAGGCCCCGCGGACGTTCTCGGCCCGCAGCGTTTTCAGATCGAGCATCGCGGAATGCTTCGGCTCGTAGGTCGGCACAAAAGCTTCGCCTTTGGTCAGGCCGTATTCGACGACCGGCCGGCCGGTGCCGATGCCCGCCCACTCCGTCGGCCGGAGTTCGCGCATTTGACGCACCATTTCTTCGGCTTCGGATTGGTGCTTGCCGAACTCGTGCAACAGCGTGGTCCCGGCCCAAATCTGCCAATTTTCGTTCTGCCGCCGGGCGATGAGTGCGGCCCCGTCGACTCGGACGAGCTGCTCCTTCTGCGGGAGTTTGACATCCGCTTTCAGATCGACGGATTTACGCTCGTCGTGGCCGAGCGCCGGAGCTTGCACGCCGGGGCGTGGCGAATTATGGGGTGTCTGCGGAAAAATCTGCGGGCCGAAACCCGGGGGCAGTCGAACCGGCTCTTGCGTGGGTTTGGGCGTTTGGGCCGA
>JAYSYN010000166.1:0-14429 GCA_043727575.1 Fimbriiglobus sp. | reverse complement strand
CTTCCGCTACGAAGATTCAGAAACTGCGTTCAACGGGAGACTTGCGATGTCCACGGAGCTATCCCACCACGAAAACGGGCCGAAGAGATACCGCGGCCCGATCCTCGCGGTTTCGCTACTGCTCATAGGGGGATTGGGCGTCCTGCTCGCAATCTGGGCTTGGAATAAGTACGACCCCTTTTTTGAATATCGCCCGGCCTACCGCGATGCGAAAGAAAACATGGCCATCGCCCGGGAGCGCCCGCTGACGCCCGCGGAGTTGTACCGGACCATGAAAATCCTCGACTCCGGCGAATCGGCGGCCCAACTGATGGCCATCGCCATTCTCCAACTGGAGGCCAAGCGCGACCCCACTCTCAAAGAGTCGGTGCTGGAGGCGCTGCTCCGCTGTCAAACGACGGCCAAAAATCCGCGGGTGGCCGGTGCGGCGGGCATGGCGGCGACCCGCTTGAAATCGGCACCCGAAGCGGGCCGGTGAATACAATCCCACAACCGCCGGGGGGTTTGCCCGGCGTCCTTTCCCCGGAGTCGCTGCTATGACCCGCCCCGTCGATCGCCGAACGTTCCTCCAATCGTCCGCCGCGGCCGCGCTCGCCTTCGCGGCGGCGCCGGCGCTCCGAGCGTCCCGCGAGGAGAAAGCCCCGCTCTTCAAGCTGTCGTTGGCGCAGTGGTCGCTGCACCGGGCCTTCTTCGAGAAGGACAAGAAGAAGGGCCTCGACCCGCTGAAGTTCGCGGAGATCGCCCACGTCGACTACGGCATCGACGCCGTGGAATACGTCAACCAGTTCTACGCGGCCAAGAAGAAGGACGAGGCGTACCTGAAAGACGTGAAGAAGGTCGCGGACGACAACGGCGTCACGAGCGTGTTGATCATGTGCGACGGCGAAGGGGCCTTGGGCGACGCCGACGAGAAGAAGCGCAAAGTCGCGGTCGAAAACCATTACCGCTGGGTCGAGTGGGCCAAGTTCCTCGGTTGCCACAGCATCCGCGTGAACGCGCAATCGAGCGGGAAATACGACGAGCAGATCGAACGCGCCGCCGACGGGTTGCGGCAGCTGACGGAATGGGCCGCGAAGATGGCCATCAACGTCATCGTCGAAAATCACGGCGGCCTGAGCAGCAACGGCGAATGGCTGACGAAGGTCATCAAGAAGGTCGACCTCAAGACCTGCGGCACGCTCCCCGACTTCGGCAACTTCCGCGTGAGCAACACCGAAGAATACGACCGCTACAAGGGCGTCGACGAGATGATGCCCTTCGCCAAGGGCGTGAGCGCCAAAACCCACGACTTCGACGACAAAGGCAACGAAACGAAAACCGACTACCGCAAGATGATGGAGATCGTGCTGAAGAAGCACAAGTACGCGGGCTTCGTCGGCATCGAATACGAAGGCGGCAAACTGAGCGAACCGGACGGTATTCGAGCGACGAAGAAACTGCTGGAGACCATACTGGCGGAGATGTCCAAGTGAGACGGTTTCAACCGGGCCCGTCATCGGGTAGGATCTCGATATGACCGCGACGCGCAAACCCCCCGCTCCGACTTGGCCCCGCCTCCTCACGGCGGCGGATTTGGCCGCGATGCCGACGTCGTTGCCGGGCGGCGATGTCAAGTACGAACTCGACGACGGAGTGCTCCTCGTTATGGCTCCGCCCGGCGGCGACCACGGTCGCAAACAACATGTTGTGGGTCGAATTCTCGACCGGGAAGCGGAGCAGAAAGGCTTGGGCCACGCATACAGCGAAGTCGGCATCGTCCTCCGCCGGGGGCCGGACCGCATCCCGGGTGCGGACGCCGCGTTCCTGACGACCGATCAATTGCCGGCCCGGTATTCCCGCGAAGGCTATCTCGAAACGATCCCCAAGCTGATCGTGGAAATCCGGAGCAAGAACGACACGCTCCCCGAGATCGAATCCAAAGTCGCGGAATATCTCGCGGCGGGTGCGGTCGAAGTCTGGGTGCTCGACCCCGACGCAAAAATGATCGCGAAGCACACCGCGGCCGGCGTGGCAACGCTGTCGGTCGAGGAATCGCTGACCTCCGAATTGCTACCCGGGTTTCTTGTCGCCGTCGCGCAATTCTTCGCCGAGTGAAGCCCGCGCCGAGTTCGAGCGGGCCGGCGAATCGCACTTAAACCGTTGGCGCGCATGGTTTCTACCCGAATTCGCGATGGTTTCGCGGGGGGGTGGGGCGCTTTCGGCCGAAATCAATTTGCGGAGCCAACTCGCGCTAGACACATCGGAAGTGCGACGTACCATATGCGGAACCCAGCCCCGCGAGGCCCATCCGTGCGCGACGACTTGGCCGAGCCGGCCTTCCAAATCCTGCTGCACGGGATCAAACTGCGCGACCGCGTCTTGGCCGGGGAGCGGCCGATGCTCGGCACCGAGCAGGCCAAACTCAAAGGGTTACTCGGTTCGTCGAATGCGCCGAGTCCGTGGGGGAGCGACAGCGATCCGACGCAGTCGATGGCCAACAACCGCGACCGCGAGTTCTTGGGGCTCCGGTACACCCTCACCTGCTGGCTCGACGAAGTGCTGATCGAAGCCGGGTGGAAGGAATGGGACGAGAACAAGCTCGAATCGAACCTCTTCCGCACGAACATCCGCTACGGCAACTTCTGGCAGCAGGCCCGCCTCGCCGAGGCGATCCCCGCGACCGCCGATGCCCTCGAGGTCTTTTTGCTGTGCGTGCTACTGGGGTTCCGCGGCGAATTCGGGGAAAACCCGAACAAGCTGCGCGAGTGGGTCGATTCGACGCGCTCGCGGGTGTCCCGCGGCATGAACAAGGAACTCGCCCCGCTGCCGGAGCAGACGCCGGTGTCGAACGTGCCGTTGCTGCTCGGCGTGGAATCGTACCGCAAGATGACGCAGCGGTTGGTGGTGGGGATGTTGTTCGCCATCCCCGTGGTCGTGTTCCTGATCGTCTACAAATTCGGTTGAGGCTTCCCGGGATGAACTTCCTCGCGTCGATCGGTCGCTGGATCCTCGGGGCCGTCGTGCCGATGTTCGCGCCGCCGGTGAAGCCGGTGGGCTTGGCGTGGTTCGTCCACATCGTGCTCCTGGCCGCCGTGTCGGTCGGGCTCTATTACGCGCAGATGCACTTCGGCCTCACCGAGAAGATCGGCAAAGGGCCGGACACGCTCCGGCCTTTCTGGCTCGTCATCTTGTTCCTACTGGCCTACTCGCTGGCGTGGGCGACCATGTGGCTCAGCGGCTTGCTCGCCCCGCGACAAACGACCGCCATTTATCCGGACTTGGACGAAGCCTGGGACGCCATCAAAAATTCACTGGAGAAAGCCGGTATCGGCCTCGCCGATACGCCCGTGTTGCTGGTACTCGGGGAACTCCCTTCGGGTTACGATGCCCTGTTCCGCGCTTTACCGCAGGGGTTGTCGGTGAACGGCGGCTCGCCGAGCGGCTCGCCGCTGCGGGCTTATGCCAACCGCGATGCCATCTACCTGACGCTCGAAGGGGCGACGCTACTCGGCATCCAAGAGACCGGTGAGATTCTGCTGTCGAACGCGCCGGATCAATCGATGGGCGGGAGTTTGGCGAGCATCGGCGCCCGGGCGAGCATCGGCATCGGCAAGTCGGTCGGCATGAGCATGGGCGGCAGCATCGGCGGCGGAGCCGGCGGGGCGCTCCAGCAGATTCAGAAACTGATCCAAGCCGCCCGGCAGCAAGGTCGTCCGCTGACCGACGACGAGAAAGATCAAATCCGCCAGCTCTCGGGTTCGCCCGAGGCCTCCCCCGCGGCGTCGAGCCGGGCGGGTTCCACCGGTTCGGTGCTGCAAAACCCGCAGATCGTCGCCGAGACGGCCGACCGGCTGGCGCACGTCTGCAACCTGGTGGCCGGGGCGCGCTGGCCCCTGTGCCCGATCAACGGGGCGATTTTGACGATCCCGATTTCCGCCACCGACCGCGACGACGGCGCCCAACAATGGGGCCTCGTGGCCCGGCAGGATCTCGCGGTGATTGAAGACGTCTTCCAATTGCAATTCCCGGTCTTCGCCCTCGTCGGCGAAGCCGAGACGCTGCCGGGCGGGGCCCTCTTCTTCGAGCGCTTCGCGTTGGATAAAGGGAATCAACGGCTCGGCAAAAGCTTTCCGCTGAACCCGCAGATTCCGCTGGAAAACCTGCCCGACGCCATCGAAGAGAACGTCGGCTGGATCTTCGGGAATCTGCTGTCGTACTGGTCGATCCGCCTGACGCGCACCGATAGCAGCAACGTCGCCCACGACACCCGCGACAACGGGCTGCTCGTGCGCTTCCGTAGCGAATTGCTGAAACGCTCCTCGCACTTGGCGCGGTTGGTCAGCCGGGCGATGACGCCGGGGGATCGCATGCCCGTCTTCGGCGGCTGCTACCTGTCGGTGATTTTGAAGAGCGCCCCCGACCACGCCAAATTCGCCCGCGACTTCTTCAAGAAAGTGCAGGATTCGCAGGGGTACGTCGCCTGGACCGACGAAGCGCTGGCCCGCGACGCCGGGTACCGCAGCCGGACCATGCAGGGGTACGTGCTCCTGGCGGTCGTGCTGGTGGGCGTCGCCGCCTTCGCGGGCTGGACGATCTTCGGCTCGATGAACAAACCGGGGGTGTAAGGTCGTGTTTGGCTGACTGCTGAACGCGGATCGCTGTCGCTTTCAAAACCTTGTGAATCAAAACAGCATTTAGCGATCAGCAAGAGATCGAACTCCTCGGTCGATCAATCCAGTTCGTCTTCGGGCAAGCACTTCGGCAGTTTGACCGTGAACGTGGCCCCTTTGCCGACGACGCTTTCGACGCGGATGCGGCCGTGGTGTTGCTCGATGATCTGCCGGCAGACGCTGAGCCCCAAGCCGGTGCCGCCCCGGCCGTATTCGTCCGGGGCTTTGGTGGTGAAGAACGGCTCGAAGATTTGCCGCAGGTTCTCCGGGGAGATGCCGACGCCGTTGTCCGCGATCTTGATTTCGACCGTGTCGCCGGCCGCATTCTCGCCGACTTCGACCCGCATCCGCCCCCCGGTGGGCATCGCCTGCCGCGAGTTGATCACGAGGTTCACGAGGATCTGTTCGATTTGCCCCGGCACGATCACCGCCACCGGCCGGCCGTGGAAACGCTTTTCCAACTGCACCCGGTGCGTGCCCAGATCTTTTTCGGTGAGTAGAAACACCTCTTCGACCAACGCGACGATGTCGGTCCGTTCGCGCTGCACCGAGTTGTTGCGGGCGAACCCGAGCATGCTGTTGACGATGCCGGAGGCCCGCTGGCTGCCGCGCAGGATTTTCTCGAAGGCTTGGGCCTGCGAGGCGGCATTCTGGTTGCGGCTGCCGATCTTGGCGTAGTTGATGATGGTGGCGAGGATGTTGTTGAATTCGTGGGCGACGCTCGAGGCCAATTCCCCGACGCTGCTGAGCCGCTGGGCTTGCAGGAGTTGCTGGCGGAGGGCCTCGGTCTCGGTTTGCGGATGGGCGAGGACGGGCGGGGCGAACACGTCTTGACTGGTCATGGAACCCATCCCTCGGCCGCGGGCGAACGTATCCGTCTGGCAGAGGTATCGGCCGCGCCGGTTGTACCACTTCATCCGAAGCGCGGAATTATGAAGGCCAGAAAACTCAGGGAATCATTGGAGTGTCAAGATCAATTTCCTCACGCCTCGGAACGGACCGCGCCGGGGATTTGGGCGGACTCGACGAGCGCGGAAACGGCGTCGGGAACTTCCAAGAGGCTCTCGGCGTGCCAAAATCCATCGTCGCCGGGCACGAGTTCCGAGACCGAAGCGTTGAAAACTTTTCCGACCTTCGCCCAATCGCCGAGCGTCCAGCCGCGGAGCAGGGTCAGCAGTATGACTTTGCAAACGATGCCGTGCGCCACGACGACGACGCGCCCGCCCGGATGAGCCTCGACCACCTTTCGCCATCCTTCGTGCAACCGCACTTTCAACTCGTCGAACGACTCGGCTCCGGCCGTGGTGTAGGCGGTGTTCCCGCCCGACCATTCCCGCACGGTTTCGGCCCACGGGCCGAGCGTCGGGTGGAAGACCATCCCGCTCATCGGGCCGATGCTGCGCTCGCGCAGCAGGTGTTCCTGAGACTGGGGCACGGCGCAGTCGCGGGCGATCGGCAGCGCCGTTTGGATCGCCCGAATCATCGTCGACGAAACGACCGCCGTCGGCCGCCGGGGGAGGAACCACCGGCCCAGCGCCTCCGCTTGGCGAAAGCCGAGTTCGCTCAGGGAGACGTCCGATTCGGAACCGTTGAAGACGTGCGGGGCCGTCGTTTCCGCGTGGCGCAGCAGCCAGATTCGCTCGGGCAAAGGCATGTCGGTCGGTCTCGTTGAGTTCGCGTCCGAGATGGCGGGTCGCGATACCGTTTGCCCATACTACCGATCCATCCGACAAAATCGATTCGGTGGCCGATCCCGGCCGTTCGGGCTATTTCAATCGTTGGGCATTCTGCGTCACGGTCGACGCCCGATACCTTTCCTTTCCCGGAGTGACACATGCGGTTCAAAATGGGTTTGATGGCGATGCTCGCGCTTTGCGTGGCGTTCGCCGGTTGCAAGAACAAGGCGCAAGTCGAGGCGGAAACCGCCGCCAAGAAGGTGGAGCAGGATAAACTGCAAGGCAAGTGGAAAGTCGTGTCCCGCGAAGGGGACGAAGAAGAAGGCGAAGAACCCGCTGCCGCGAGTTCGTATTACGTGATCGAAGGCGACATCTTCAAATTCGTTTACAAAGGCACCGATGGCAAAGAGGAAGAATACAGCCGGAAGAAGCTGTCGTTCCCCGCGGACAAAGATCCGAAGCAACTCGACATGACCTACGTCGACGAGTCGGGCAAGCCGCTGAAAGAAGCCAAGGTCAAGAAGGGCTTCACCGGCAAGAAGAAAGTCACGACGACCGAAATGAAAGACGTCGCCATTTACAAAATCGACGGCGACAAGCTGACGATGGCGATCAGCTTCGACGACAAGAAGCGACCGACCGGCTTCACCGGCACGAAGGGGTCGTCGAGTTACGTTTTGACCCTCGAGAAGATCAAGGACGGCAAAGAACCTGCCGAGACACCCGCGACTAAGGTAGTCGACGACACGCCCGCGACCAAGAAAGCGGACACGCCCGCGACTAAGAAAGTCGACGACACACCCGCGACCAAGAAAGCGGACACGCCAGCGACCAAGAAAGCAGACACTCCCGCGACCAAGTAGGTCCACCCGCGAAAACGCCCCGCAATCGCGGGGCGTTTCTCGTTCTCATCCGAATAGCAACAGCACATTCCACGGCGGAGTCTTCTCGAACTCGCAACCCATTTCGAAATGCTCGCCCGTGTCGGTGCAATTCCGGACGATTACCGTCACCCACGGCGTCGTCTCCGGGGCGTGGTTGGCGCGGATCTGCATCGAACTGCCCGGGGCCATGCCCGCTTCCAACGCGAGCTTGAGGCCTCCCGTAGAGCGGTCGAGCACGTACCCGGGATTCGTCCCATTCTTGAACGCCGGCGATGTCGCCATGATCTTGACGGGCGTCCCCTCCCGGCGGACCGACGTCCGACGATCCGAAAGAGACGGCGTTTCGCTGACCCACGACGACCTCGGGCCACCCTTGGCCAGCGCCGGGACGATCGATTTACGGCGGTGCCCGCGAAACAGCAGAAATACCACCAAAATCACCGCGAGCGCCACCAGCACCGGCAGCGAGAACGGCATGTTTTCCGGCGAGAAGAGTTTCAGAAGCATGGCGGTTCTGGGAGTGCCGGGGTGGAACGGGTTGTGCAAACAGCTTAGAACACGGTTCGCGGATCGGATGGGTCGGCGTCCGAATTCTCGTCTCGAACGAAAAAAGCCCCGACCGGTGGGTCGGGGCTTTCAGTGACCGATCAATCCATGTTTTACTTTGCGGCCGCCGGTTGCGCGCCGAGTCGGAAATTCATCTTCTCGGCACTGGCGGAGGTTTCCACTTTGCCCCAGTTGTACGTGAACTTCACGTGGCCGACGGCGATGACTTCGCCGGTGCCGGGGACGACTTGGAGTTCGTCGCAGAAGCCGTCGCCGCCGGGGGTCATGAACCGCACTTGACCCGAGGCTTTCAGGGTCGACCAGCGTTCCCCTTTTTGCGTCGGCGAAGCGACGTCGACTTTATTCGAGACGACCTTCAGCACCACGTCTTCGCCGTCGCGGACTTCGAACTTCGGATTGTTCTCGTCCATCTGCAGGGTGACTTTCAGCTTCTTCTCCGAGGGAGCCGTCGATGCCACGGGCGTGATCGGGGTCGGCAACGTCGGCGTCGGTATCGGCGCGGAACGGACCGGCTGCTCGAGCACTTCGGGGAACGGGCTCGATTTCGTCGGCACCAGTTGAGTCGGTGTCGGGAGCGGGCTCGGCTCAAAAATTGGGCTGGGAATCGGTGCCGTACTCGGCGACGGCACTTCTTGCTTCACCAGTTGTTTGTCGAATTGTTCTTGGGTCACCAACGGCCCGCTGAACGTCGGCGCCGGCACGGGGGCCGGGAGCAAACCCGGGACGGGGACGGGGGCGGGGGCCTGAGCCGCGACCGCCGGCACCTCGGCCGGCGTGGTCACCCCGATGTACGGAATGATGGCCGGGGCCGGGGGAGCCGGCGACACGACCAATTCGACGACCGGGACTACCGGCGTCTCGGGTTTGGTCTTCGTTTCGGCGGAGCCTTTCGGCTTGGCTTCCGGGATCGACGGATCTTGGCGCGCTGCCGAGTGGCCCACGGTCCGGCAGGCCGGCTCGGCGAGGGCCGCGAAGCCGCACACGGAAAGGCCGAAGACGCCCGCGAGCAGTTTCCAACGAGTCAGAGTCATGAGGCACCTCAACCGGGAGGGTGGGGATTTCCACCAGTTCGGGTCGCGGCGTATAGCTGTGGAATCCCCGGCTGTCAGCGCCGGTTTTCGCAATGGCGAGCCGCCCCCTTGCGGCGCGCGGGGCTGTGCCGTTATCTTGACTCCGGTGACCCGATCTATTCGCCGAGTACGACCATGCCCGCCGTCGACTTCCCGTACCCGCCCAGCCCCGTGGATATACCCGAGGGGTATACCGACTACTCCGACGAATACCGGAGCAAACAGCGGAACCTCACCGTCGGCGTGGTCTTCTTCCTCCTCTTCTATCTCATCGCGGTCGTCTCGACGTTCGTCCTCGCGGTGGCCGGCTTGATCCTCTTGGGCCGGCTGCACATCTTCGCCTTCCTAGGCGCCCTGTTCTTCGGCACGACCTTCCTGTTTTTGGTGAAGGGCCTGTTCCGCTCGAAGCAGATCGAAAAAGACGACTTCCTCGAAATCACCGAAACGGGTCACCCGAAGCTTTTCGGCTTCCTCCGGCAGCTCTGCGGCGAAATCGGCACCGACGAACCGGACGCGGTCTTCGTGTCGCCGGGCCTCGAATTCATGGTCTCGTACCGCATCAATTTATTCAGCATCGCGATCAAGCCGAAGCGGGATCTCGTCCTCGGGGTCGCGCTCATCAACTCATGGAATCTCAGCGAATTCAAAGCCGTGCTCGGCCACGAATTCGGCCACTTCGCCCAAGGGACGACCGCGAAATCGTTCTTCTTCGTGGGCATGGAAATCTGCTTGGGAATCCTGAAAGAAGACTGGTTCGACACCGGCGTCCGCAAAATGAAAGAGAGCCAGAGCGCGCTCGCCATCGTCGGCTGGATGCTTTGGGTGCCGAGCGCCGCGTTCCGGTTTGTCATCGACAAACTGTTCGTGCTCTTCGCCACGCAACGGCATTACGTCGCCCGGGAGGGGGAGTTCCACGCCGACCGCGTCGGGGCGAGCATCGCGGGGAGTAACGCCATCACCCACGGACTGTTCCGCACCGACTTCGCCGCCGAGACCTACGGCATGACCCATTTCGAATTGTTAAAGGCCGCGGACCACAAGCTCTACACGTCCGATTTGTATTACCACCAGCACGCGGCCGGGGACATTCTGCGGAAGAAAAAGAAAGACCCCGACTTCGGCCGACCGCCCAAGCTCGAAACGGCACTGCACGGCAAGAAAGTGCAAGTCTTCGACGAAGCGAGCAAAGACGACCACCCCGAAGACGATTATCACCCGGCCAACCACGACCGCGAAGAAAACGTTAAAAAGCCGTTCGTCGCGGCCGATGAAGACGAACGCTCGGCGTGGATCTTATTCAATAGCCCCGTGGAACTGCGGGAGCGATTGACCTACAAGATGTACCGCCTCGGCAAGAAGATCAAAAAGGGGACCGAGCTCGACGATCCGAAAGTCGTCCAGAAGTTCATCGACGACGAGCACGAAGAAACCACTTACGACGAACGTTATTGCGGGGCCTACGACGGCCGCTACCTCAACCCCGGCGACCTCGACGAACTCGATGGATTGATCCGCAAAGAACCGTGGGAAGACACCCGCCTCGCGGCCGTGTACGGCAAACTGTACAACGACCTCGGCGACAAGGTCGAAGATCGAAAAGACCTGCTCGACGAACTGGCCGCGCTGAAAAAGAACACCGACGGCGCGACCAGCAAGCGACTGCGGAAGGCGCGGAAAAAGATCGAGCGCGAACTCGACGACACCCACGATTGGTTCCGCACCCTCGACCGCCGGGTCTACCTCGTCTACATGCAGATGGCCTACCGGGTCCGCAACGAGCTTTACTACGATTTGTTCAACCGCTACCGCTTCCACATGGCCGTGCAGGGCATCTACAAAACGGCGACGGATCAGTACGACGAATGCGAGTTCTACTACATCGCTCTGACGAACATCGATCCGCAGAAAGTCGGCCCCGACGCTTGGAACGAGTTCTTCGGCGAGATGCTGTTCGTCTTCCGCGAAGCCCGGTCGGCGCTCAAAAAACTACTCCGCGAAGCGCGCGAGATCGACCTGCCCGCCATGAAGCACTTCGAGGAAGGCGAGCGCCTCGCCGACTTCTTGCTCGACGAGGATCTGCTGCGCGAACCGGGCGAAACGCGCATCACGGCGAAGTGGATCGGCAAACTGTTCCGGCAGATCGAACAAGTGCAGCGCAAATCGGGCCGGCTCTATTTCAAGAGTCTCGGCGGCATGTTGGCGAACCAAGAAACCGCGGCGAGCCAATTCTCGGCGATGAAGGGCTTCGCCAAAGCCGCCCCTATGGTCGCGGCGGCACTGCCGGTTCCGGAGCCGGAAGTCGTCGTGCTGGATTGAATCAGTTGCCGGGGCCGACGGGGCCACCCGGTCCATTGCCGGGGCCACCCTGGCCGGGGCCGGGTCGGAATTCTTTCTTCGGCGGCGGCTTCTTATAAGCCGATTCCGGCGGGGTCTCGTACCGCGTTTCCTTCGGCGGCGAGTTGAACTCTTCGACGTGCGGCACGCTGGTGTCGTATTTTTTCGAAGTCCGCCAGCAGCCCAACTCCGCCCCCGTGGTCAAGAGCAGCGCGGCGATCCATCCGAATTGGGCTGTCCGTCGCATGATCCACCCCGCGCACCACCGTTCCGATGCGGGCGGGATATAACTGCCAGTGCGAAAGACCACAAGTGGAAATTCGCAACTTGTAAGCCGCGGCGATCGTGTGCGACAATGCGGTCCTTGGGAAGCCATCCGTCGGTGGCGTCCCGCGAAATTTTTGTTCTCCCCCGCCTCCCTCGGAGCTCTCCCCGTGAAACTTCGCACCGTCGCCTTCCTCACCTTAGCTGCCGGCGCTCTCGGCGTCGGGCTCACGTCCGCCCTCCAGAAGGAATACAAGTCCGGCATCGTCTTCCCGGAACCGAAGGTCGTGAGCGCCGGCGAAAAACCGGGGGACGCCCCGAGCGATGCGAACATCCTGTTCGACGGCAAGGATCTGTCGAAGTTCACCAACGGCGACAAATGGGAAATCAAAGACGGTTACGCCTCGACCAAATCGACCGACATCACAACGAAGGAGAGCTTCGGCGATATGCAGCTCCACCTCGAGTTCGCCACGCCCGAGAAAGTCGACCCGAAACAGACGGGCCAAGCCCGCGGCAATAGCGGCGTCTACATCATGGGCAAGTACGAGGTGCAAATTCTCGACTCGTACGACAACAAAACGTACTTCGACGGTCAGTGCGCGTCGCTGTACAAGCAGCAGCCGCCGATGGTGAACGTCTGCCGGAAGCCGGGGGAATGGCAGACGTACGACATCGTCTTCGAAGCACCCAAGTTCGCCGAAGACGGCAAGGTGTTGAAGTCGGCGATCTGCACGGTCTTCCACAACGGCGTCTGCGTGCAGAACCACTTCGAACTCAAAGGCGGCACCTACTACGATCAACCCGCGAAGTACGTGAAGCACGCCGAGAAGCTGCCGTTCCGGTTGCAGAACCACGGCAACCCGGTGAAGTTCCGCAACATCTGGGTGCGCGACATCGCGATGCTCGTCGGCAAGGAACCCGAGAAGAAAGACTGACGTGCAACTCGCCGAGATGAACTGGCCGGCCATGGAGATTTTGCCGCGCGATACGCCCGTCGTTTTCCCGGTGGCGGCGCTCGAGCAGCACGGCCGGCACATGCCGTTGTTCACCGATAGCCTGCTCTGCGGGGAGATCGTCCGCCGCGTCGCCGGTCTCCCGCGGTTCCGCGACGGCGTCGTTTTCGCTCCGTTGCAATGGCTCGGCAATTCGGATCACCACCTCGATTTCCCCGGCACCCTCTCGGCGTCGCCGCGGGCCTATCTCGATCTGTTGAACGACGCGATCGGAAATTTTGTCGAGCACGGCTTCACGCGGATCGTGTTCGTCAACGGGCACGGCGGCAACGACGTGCCGGGGAAGCAGGCCATCTTCGAAATGCGACAGCAGTACCGGGGCCACAAGCACCTTCTGCTTTTGTTCGCGACGTATTGGAACTTGGCGACTCCGCCGACGGACGGTTTCGTCCAGACGCAGATGGGCCATGCCTGCGAGTGGGAAACGTCGATGATGCTCCGCATACGCCCGGAACTCGTCGGCGATTTGTCGAAGGTCGAAGACGTCCCCTTCGGCAATCCGTTCGAGCCGGCGAGCCGGGGTTGGATCATGCCGGACCGCTCGGCGCCGGGGCACATTGGCGACCCGCGCTCGGCCACGGCCGAGAAGGGCGAGATCCTTTTTTCGACATTCGCCGATGGCGTGGCGGCGATGCTCGACCGCGTGATCGCTTGGGACGGGAAGAGTTGGGACGGATGACGAACCCCCGCCCCCCGTCTTGGAAATGGGTCGTCGCCGGGTTGTTGCTACTGGCGACGATGATCAACTACCTCGACCGGCAAACGCTGTCGTCGCTGGCCCCGCGCATCAAAGCGGACTTCCAACTCGATCCGGTTCAGTACGGCAATCTCGAAATGGCCTTCGGGTTGGCCTTCGCCGCCGGCTCGCTCGCCTTCGGGTTCCTCGCCGATCTCGTCAATATCCGCTGGCTTTACCCGGCCGTGCTGCTGGCGTGGTCGCTCGTCGGCGTCTTGACGGGTTACACCGAAACCTTCGAGGAATTGCTGCTTTGCCGGACGGCGCTCGGCTTCTTCGAAGCGGGTCACTGGCCCTGCGCCGTGCGCACGACGCAGCGATTGCTGTCGGAGAAGGACCGTACTCTCGGCAACAGCGTGCTGCAATCCGGCGCGGCCATCGGCGCCATCCTCACGCCATTGGCGGTGAATGCGATGGTCGGGGACTCCACGGAGCCGGGCATTTGGCGCGGGCCGTTCATCGCCGTCGGGTTCGCCGGGATGCTTTGGATCTTCGGCTGGTTCAGCCTGATCCGCGGTCGCGACATGGCCGAGCCGCCGCTGGAATCGGGCGAGCGCGGATCGGTGTGGAGCGCTATCCTCAGCCTACGATTCTTGGCTCTGTTCATCGTCGTGCTGGCGTTGAACATCACCTGGCAGCTCATCCGGGCTTGGCTGACGTTGTTCTTGGCCGATCCCCAATACGGTCGCGGTTACTCGGAAAAAGACGCCCGCTATTTCACCTCGGCCTTCTACGTCGCGGCCGATGCCGGGTGCCTGCTCGCCGGGGTCGCCGTGGGCTTGTTGACGCGCCGCGGTTGGGACGGACACCGGGCCCGCGTGCTGGTATTTGGCATCGGAGCGAGCCTCAGCGCCTTCACGACCGTCGCGGCGTTGTTGCCGAAGGGGCCGGCGCTGTTGGGCGTCTTGCTCATTGTCGCGGCGGGGACGCTGGCTCTGTTCCCCTGCTATTATTCGTTCACGCAGGATCTCGGTCGGCGGAACGTCGGCAAAATCAGCGGCTTGCTCGCGGCATTGGGTTGGGCGGTGTCGAGTCCGTTTCAAACGCTCTTCGGGCAAGAAGTCAAAGATTCGGGGTCGTACGACCTCGGCATCGGCCTGGTCGGTTGGGCCCCGCTGATCGGGTTCGCGGCGATGCTGTTGTTGTGGCGGCGGGGTAGATCCGCAAATCCGATTTCGGGTCCGACAATGCAACGCGACGATTGAACATGACAAGGCGAGCCGACTGCATGAG
>JAYSYN010000165.1:0-14459 GCA_043727575.1 Fimbriiglobus sp. | reverse complement strand
GATCGAGGCCCAGCCGCTTCGCCGTCGAACCCCGCTGCGGCGCGAAGTCGGTGCTCTCCGCGATTCGCGCGAAGGCGAACCGCGCCGACGGGGCCGGCAGAGTCCGGTCGACCCAGCGGTGCGTCGCCACCGATTCGCCCCGCTACACCCTTTTTCCATTCCGCATTTGACCGGCGGGGGTCCCGCGTGTAACTTGTCACAGCCGACGGGATGAACCCCGTGTCCGAACCCCCCCTTGGAGAGCGATAGCATGGCCCGCGAACGCGACGACGATTACGAAGACGACGCCGATGAGCGCCCCGCCCGGAAGAGCAAGGGCGGTGGTGGCGGCGAGCCGATTCAGAACTACTTGGTCCAATCGATCCTCGTCACCCTGTGCTGCTGTTTGCCGCTCGGGATCGTGGCCATTCTGAGCGCCGTCAAGGTCAACCCGTTGGTCGCCGACGGCAAAATGAGCGAAGCCCGCGAAGCGGCCGCAGCGGCCAAAAAGTTTTCGACGTTCGGCGCGATCGGCGGGGTTGCGCTATATATCATCGTGGTGATCATCAACGTCATTATCATGGCTGCGGGCGCGAAGTGATCTTGAAATCGCCCACGCCAGCAACGATTTGGAATCGACAAGTTTTCTTCGTCCGCGCCGGACTGTTGTCCGTCGCGGGCGCCCTTTTGGTCGCGGTGCTTTACCTCGTCGCGAATAATCCGCCGACCGACGCCAGCTTTTATCCCAAGTGCGTTTCCTACCAACTCACGTCGACCCATTGCCCCGGGTGCGGCAGTACGCGGGCGGCCCATGCCCTGTTGAATTTCAATCTCCCCCAAGCCTTCGCCTACAACGCCGTGATGGTATCGCTTTTGCCCTTCGGGTTATTCGCCCTCGTCCGGACTCTCTGGCACCGATACCGCAGGACGACTCCGGGTCGGCTACCCGGCTTCATCTGGTTCCCGCGCATCGTCGCGATCGTGTTCATCGCGTTCTGGATCCTCCGCAACATCCCGGTCGAACCCTTCACCCTCCTCGCCCCGCACGAACTGGTTCCCTAGCGCCTTAACAGACTTGGCACACTCATTCGGCGAATAAAGCCCGGAGTCCAGCGAGTCCAAAGTGGTCTCTGTAGGACAGGCCTCCAGGCCTGTCCCCGCACGCCACCCCAATTGGGACAGGCCTGGAGGCCTGTCCTACATCATGATCGCCGAGCCCAAGTCGTCGCACTCGAACAAGACCGGGAGGCCCCCGAGTCCAAAGTGATCTCTGTAGGACAGGCCTCCAGGCCTGTCCCGCCACGCATCGACCAATTCAAACTGCCCCGGAGGCCTCCCGCTACGGCTTTGAACCCGTATCAATTCCACCTCGATCAAATCTTGCCCAATCGTTACCGCTTGCCCCGCCCGTCCCGTTTCGCTGTCCCCGATCATCGTTCCGTTCGCGGGAATCTCTTTTGTAATTTCTTCAACTCCGACTTTCTCGCGGTCCGCCGTGGAGCAAGATGGAGGTGACGGTGACGCTCGCACGCATTGTCCGCGTCGCGCCGAACCGGATCGGGGGGCCTCCCATGCCCGAAGCGCCTGTTCTTCATGCCGGTATTCCTGCGATCTTCGCGTTCCGTTCGATTTGGCTCAAGTCGCTGCTCGCGGCCGGGTTGATCGTCGGGGCGGCGCCGTCCGAAGGATCGGCGCAAGCGCCCGGATCGCCCGAGCGCTCGGCGGACGACCGGCTCGCGCTGAAGGTGCAAGCGGCCTTGGCGGCCGACCCGAAACTCAAACCCCACGACCTGAACTTGCTCGTCAACGTCGTCGACGGCTTCGCCGTCATCGGCGGGGCCGTGCCGAGTGAAGACCTGCTGCCCCGGATCCGCTCCGTGGCACTGGCGGTCGAGAACATCCGCGGCGCGAAGGTGTCGGGTTGGATTTCCAACGCCGACGGGCGGGACGATCCCCTCGCCCGCAAAGTGGCCGAGCAGATGCTACCGGAGAAGCCGGTGCCGAAGCACCTGCTCGAGCCACTCCCCCCACCGGTGCCGAGCACGCTGCCGCCACTGGCCATCCCGGTTCAACCGGCCCCCGTCGAAACGACGCCCCCGCCGCTCCGCAAAGAGGCGGCACCGGGGAACACCGTCGTCCGCCGGCCGGCCCCGACTGGTCTGATGATGGACCCGGTCGTGTCGTCGGGCACGCCGCGGACCGTGCTCGCCCCCGGGGCGGCGCCTCTACCGTACCCGACGATCCCCCCGCCGGGCGTACCGACGAAGCCGGTGGACGATCCTCGCTTCGCCGAGCTGACGGTGAAGCAATCCGGTTCGACGGCAATCATCGCCGGGAAAGTCCGAAAGCTATCCGACGCCTGGGACTACGCCGACGCGGTACAGAAGTGGCCGGGGGTGGACACGGTTGTGGTCGGCGCGGTAAAGGTGAAGTGAACGTTCTGGATTGATGTGGCGGCAGGCCTCCGGGCCTGTCCGTGATCCGGTTGCCATAATGTGGACAGGCCCGGAGGCCTGCCCCTACGTCTTCCCGGAGCCGCCGAGTAAATACCCCAGGATCGCGTGGGCGGAATCGTCGAGGGGTTCCATTTCCCGCACTTCAATTCCCTTGTCCAAAATCAACGTTTGGAAGCCGGCGAAGAATCGCTCCGGGCTGCGGGCGCGGATCGTCAATCCGCGGCCGGTGTCGTCGAAATCGAAGCCGATCACGCCATCGATTGCGAGCAGGTGCGTCGCCAATTCTTTCGGGTCGTCGAGCGCCACCCACACCGTCATCGGGTAGTCGTCGAGCAAACCGCGGATCTGCTGCAGGGTGCCGACGGCGGCGATACGGCCGCGCGAAAGAATCGCGACGTGGCTCGTCAGCTTCTCGAGTTCTTCGAGTTCGTGGCTCGAAATTAGCAGGCACTTCCCCTGCCCCGCGAGTTCGTGGAACAACTCCAGCATCTCTTGCCGGCCGAGCGGGTCGATGCCGGACAACGGTTCGTCGAGAATCAATAATTCCGGATCGTGCAGCAGCGCTTGGGCGAGTTTGATGCGCTGCCGCATCCCCTTCGAGTAGCCGCGGAGTTTGCGGTCGGCGCGTTCGACCATGCCGACGCGGTCCAACACCGCCTCGGTGCGTTCGGTCACGTCGCGGGCGGTGAAGCCGTTGAGTTTCGCCATCGCCCGCACGAACTCCCGGCCGCTCATGTCTTCGTAGAACGCGTCGTGGTCGGGGCAGTAGCCGATGAAGTGACGGGTGCGCCAATCGGACGCATCGCGGCCGCGGACGGTCACCCGGCCGAGCGACGGGGCGATCAGGCCGGTGGCCAGTTTGATGAGCGTCGATTTCCCGGATCCGTTGGGCCCGACCAATCCGGTGATGCCCGCGTTCAGTTCGAACGTCACCTGGTTCAAACTGAGGACGGGCCCGTACCACTTCGAGACTTGCTCGAGGAGCAAGAGGGGCGCGGTCGAAGGGAGTACGGCCGTGGACAATGCGAATCCTCAGCTCACGATTTCGACGGCTTGGATGCGCTTCCGCAAATACAGCAGGCAAGCCAGACACAACGCCGTGACCACGATGGCGGCTTGCCACGGCTCCGGATTCGAGCCGAGGTTGTTCGTGCCGAAGTCGGCTTGCAGGAACCACAGGCCGATTAAGTACAGGTCGTTCCAGAGGTCGACGAGCCGCCAGAGCGGGCTGAAGTTCTGGACTTCGACGAGGAAGTTCGCCACCGTCCGACCCAAGATGAACACGCCGCTCCAGATCATGATCAACGGCACCGTGCGGCGGACCCAGACGGCGGTCGCCACCAAGAGCAAGCTGAGCACGACCGTCAGCAGCAGCCCGTAGGCGAGGATGCCCAGCAGCACCGGGAAGTTGTCGACGTAGTACGATTTCCATTCGTACAGCAGCCCGGCTTGGAGGAACAACACGAGCGCGGGGATCGTCGTCATCAGGTTGATGAAGGCGCCGATGCCGAGGAGCTTGCCGAGGACGTAGTGCCGTCGGCCGATCGGTTTCGACAGGTAGAACGGCAGGCTGCCGTGGTGGAAATCGTTGCCGACGAGCACCGCCCCGGCGAAGGCGAGCACGATCATGACGATGTGCCCCTCGAACCAGATGAAGTTGCCGAAGGTGTGCGGCGAGCCGTTGAGGTTGAGCTTGTCGAGGAACTTGGTGAGTTCGGAGAGCCGGACCGGCACCGCGCCGACGTTCACCGTCTGGCTGGCGGCTTGCTGCTGGATCCAGACGACGAGGTACTGGGCGTAGAAGAAGAAAAAGAAGATCATCAGGGCCAAGGCGTAGATCGCCCAAAAGACCTTGCGGCGGAAGAGCAGCCGCAGCGACGACCGGGCCATCGCCAGGGAGGCGTAGACCGGCGGATTCAGCTCGCCCTTCCACGGGCGGTAGCGCAGCAGTGGGTCGGCCGGGTTCGTCATGCGGGCCTCGTCGCCGTGGCGGTGCGGAAGAGTTCGTCCAAAGTCACGTCGTCCCGCAAGACCGCCCGGATGCTCGCGCCGCAACCCGCCGCAATGCGGAACAAGTCGAGCGTCGTCCGCCCCGGTGGGAGGACGACGCGCAGTTCCCGCGCCGCCGTGGGGAGGATCGTTTCGATGCCGGCCGATTTCAACGCGTCCTCGAAATGAGACTTGTCCCCGGCGACCCGGACGCGGAAGCGGTCGTCCCGGCGGGCGCAAAGTTCGGCCACGGTACCGACGCCGCGGAGTTCGCCGCCGGCGAGGATGACGACGCGCTCGCACACGGCTTGCACATCGGCGAGCAGGTGCGTGCTGACGATGATCGACTTCCCGTGCAGGCTGCCGAGTTCGCGGATCAAGTTCAGCATCTTGTCGCGGCCCGACGGGTCGAGGCCGCTGGTCGGTTCGTCCAGCAGCAACACCGCCGGATCGTGGACGAGCGCCTGCGCGAGCTTCGCCCGCTGTTTCATCCCGGCGGAGTAGGTTTCGACCGCGCGGTAGCGGGCTTCGTCGAGGTCGAGGTACGTCAATACTTCGTGCGCCCGCCGGAGGGCCTGTTTGCGCGGCATGCCGTAGAGTTCCCCGGCGAGGGCGACGTATTCGATCCCCTTCAAACCGGGCACGAGGGCGTCGGCTTCGGGCATGAAGCCGATGAGCCGGCGGAGTCGCCAATTGTCGCGGGTGTCGCGGTCGCCGCCGAGGGGGACATCGAGCAGCCGGCCGGTGCCGGCGGTCGGCGCGATCAGCCCCATCAAGATTTTCAACAGCGTCGATTTGCCCGCGCCGTTGGGGCCGAGCAGGCCGACTAGACCCTGCGGGACGCGCAGGGTCAACCCCTTCAAGGCCCGGTAGGCGCCGAACGTGCGCGACAAATTGTCGAGGTCGAGCAGCGGCGTCACGTCGTGTAGTCCGCGTTCAGGTTGACGTACTCCGTCGTGAGGTCGCAGGTGTAAAACCGACAGCGGCCCGACCCGAGTTCGAGTGTCACCCGGAAGTCGACGTTGCGGTTTTCTCGCAGGTACGCCGAGGCCAGTTTCGCATCGAACGGCAGCGGAACACCGCGTTCGTACAAGAGGAACGACCCCATCTGCAGCGAGAGTTGCCGCTCGTCGAAATCGACCCCGCAGTACCCGGCCGCCGAGACCACGCGGCCCCAGTTCGGGTCGGCGCCGAACACCGCCGTCTTCACGAGCGCACTCTCGGCGATGGCCTTGGCAATGGTGCGCGCTTCGGCGTCGGTTCGGCAACCTTCCACATCGATGGTGATGAGGTGCTGGGCCCCCTCGGCATCTTCGGCGATGGCCCGGGCCAGTTCTTCGCAGACGTCGTGGATCGAATGCTCGAAGCGATCCAGCGCGGCCCCCGCGAGCTTCGGCCCGGCGCCGTTGGCCAAGATCAACACCGTGTCGTTGGTGCTCGTGTGACCTTCGACCGAAATGCAATTGAACGTGTCGGCCGTGCAGCGCCGCAAGATCGATTGCAAATCTTCGGCGTCTACGGCGGCGTCGGTGAATAGAAACCCGAGCATCGTCGCCATGTTCGGGCCGATCATCGCGGCCCCTTTAGCGAAGCCGGTGATCGAGTACGACTCGACCGCCCGAGTCGAGACTTTGATGCGGGTATCGGTCGTGAGAATCGCGTGGGCCGCATCGTTGAACGCGGCGGCACCCGGCTGCAACAACGCGGTCGCCTTGGGAATACCCGCTTCCAGAATCGCCATCGGCAACGGCCGACCGATGACCCCGGTGCTCGCCACGAGGACTTGTTCCGCGGAATAGCCGACGCCCGTCGCCACGAGTTCCGCCATGCGCCGGGCGTCGGCGAGGCCTTGTTCGCCGGTGCAAGCGTTGGCGTTCCCGGAGCAGATCACGACGGCGCGGGCGTCGGCGCGGGGCAGACGTTCCCGGCTCAGTTGCACCGGGGCGGCGCAGACGCGGTTCTGTGTGAAGACCCCGGCCGCAGTGGCCGGGCGGTCGGACACGATCACGGCCAAGTCGCGCCGATCCGGTTCGCTCCGCAGCCCGATCACGACCCCGGCGAAGCGGTAACCTTCCGCGATGTGCCACTCGTTCATACCGGCTTGGTACTCCTGCGATCCGGCAACGAACCAACCGTTGAAATAGCGAATCGGACGTTGGGGAAAAGGGCGTCGGATCACTCGACTTCGAGCGTCCCGTAGTCGACGGTCAGTTCTTCCCCGGCCGCGATGGGTCGCAGCGTCTCGAAGACATCGCCGCCGTCGCGCTGGCGGAGGTTCGGAGAATCCGAATGGTTCAGAAAATGCACGAGGTCGACGATTTTGAACCCGTGCGGCGGGAGGTAGACACGGTTTCCGTCTCGCAGGCAGTACGTATCGAGGAGTTTGCGGACGTGGGCGGGGAGAGTTTCGATCTCCGAAAGAGGCACGCCGCGCCAAGCCACCGAGGGCGGTGAAAAGAGGTCGGTCTTCCCGGCGGGAATCTCGGCGAGGGCGAAGACGCCGATGCCGTGCAGCGGCGACGGCGCGAGGCCGATGAATGTATTAGCGAGGTCGCAGAGAAGTTCGGCGCGATCCAATTTCGACCCTCGAACAAACGGGCGGCGTGAGTCTTTGTAGGACGGGTGGAGTCTTCGGAACCCGCCGCCGGAAGAAATGAGTTCCCGGTGAGCCGGGCGGTTATTGTTCGCTCGATTCAGAATCCGGCGGCTCACGCCGACCGGCTCGCCTTTTTCACCAATTCTCGTCATTCCCATTTGACATCGCGGAATTGGATCTTATATACACTACTGAACTCATTTACAAGTTCTGGAGTTAGCCATGGTCACCACTCTCTTGCACAATCGGATCGCCGACGTTCACCCGGCGCCAGCCCGCACGCCATTGCCGGAATGCGAACGAGAACGCGGGCAACTCTGGAACAATGCGGTTTTGGAAGCGGTTCTCGCGTTGCAGAACCAACTCGGCAGCCGCAACGAGGAGATCGTCGCCGCCGCGGCCAATTCGATCCTCGAACTCGAGCGGACCCGAATGCGCCACGACAAAACCGTCTCGGGAACTCGCTTCGATGCGAACTTCCGCGAGCCGCCGGCCGCGGAGGTGGAAGCGGAAAGCCCGCCCCTGACGGCCGAGGAAGTGGAACGGGTGGCGGAGCATGCCCGGGAACACCGCGCATCGGTGCCCGGGCCGATGTCGAAAGCGGAGACGGTGGCATTCGTGCTGGAGAAACTCGAAGCGTGGCAAGTCCGGCCGGGCCGAATCAACCCGGGTGAGTTCGCCGAAATGCTCGGCATGATGGGCGGGTGAAGCCCGAAATGCGGGATCCGACGATCACCCTCTCGATTTCGACCGGTCGGGTCCCATTCTTCGACCGCGAGCGCCGGAGCGAACTAAGGTTCGACAGTGACTTCCCCGGAGCGAATCGTGAATCCGAACCCGCCGCGTATCCAATACATCGAATCGATCCGCGGGATCGCCGCGTTCGTGGTGGTGTTCGCCCACATCGTCACGGCCCTCGATTCCCCGCCCGAGACCGGGGTCCCCGCCTCGTTGGCCGCGGCGAATCCGGTCGTGCGAACCATCGGTAAAATCGCGTTTTGGCCGCTCGGCACGGGCCGGCTGCCGGTGGCGATTTTCTTCGTGCTCAGCGGCATGGCACTGTCGCAAGGCTTCCTGCGCGGCGGCGGCTTGGGGACCCTGCAATCCGCGGCGATCCGGCGCTACTTCCGCCTGATGGTGCCGAATCTCATCTCGGTCCTGTTCGCGTTCGCCCTATTCCGGGGCGGGTTGATGCGTAACCACGAAGCGGCGGCGGCGATCGCGGCGCAAGGTGGCCAAGCCCCGTGGCTCGGAGTCGCGTACACCTACCAATGGACTTTGGAGGACACGATTCGAGAAGGGACGTGGAACCTCTTCTTTTCGGACCAATCCGCGTTCGCCGAAGGCCGGTTGAACAGCGTGCTGTGGACCATGCGTCCCGAATTGATCGGGTCTTGCATCGTCTTCGGGTTCCTCGCCCTGTTCGGCCACCGCGTGAATCGGGCGTCCTTCGCGTTCGCCATCGCCGCGCTGTTGGCCCTCGCCGGATTCACGATGCTCGCGCTCTTTCCCATGGGCATCGGCCTCGCCATCGTCCGCGCGGACCGATCGGCTTTGCGACTGTCGCGCATCACCGGGATCGCGTTGCTCCTCGCCGGCTTGTGGCTCGGCGGGCTGTACGACTACACCGGGGATTGGCACATGCGCATCCCGATCACGCACAGCGTCATCAACTCCGCCGACGGCCCGCCCTGTTTGGGCGCGGTGTTGGTCGTGCTGGGTTTGGTGTTCACCCCGGAATACCGCGGGGCCGTCGAACGCCGGGTCTTCCTCTGGCTGGGGAAAATCTCGTTCGGGGTCTACCTCTGCCATGTGCCGATCATCATGTCGCTCGGCTGTTGGCTCTACCTCGAAATGCGAAACGGCGGTTGGGAACACGGCCCGTCGATCGCGGGGGTGACCGCGGCCGTCGTGCCGCTGTCGCTGCTGGGGGGCTGGGTGCTGTACCACATCGCGGATCGGCCGTCGGTTTGGATCGGCAAAGCGCTGGCGGCACGGTTGCTAAACGACCGGGCGACCCCGGACGCGGACCGCATCGAGATTCCGTCGGCAAGGCCTCTCCACTCGGCGGTTTGAAAGGAAACCTCGCTCGAAGCGGAGAACCGCCGGCCGCCCGCTACATTGAGTACATGATTTCCATCTCGATCAAAAACCAGCAAGAGCTGGTCGAACTCGATATCGCGTCGCTGAAGCTCGCGGCGAAGACCGTCCTCGAAGGCGAGGGCGTGCCGTCGGCGAAGGTGACCTTCGCCTTCTTCGACGACGCCACGATCCACGCGATGAACAAGCGGCACCTGAACCACGACGAGCCGACCGACGTGCTGACCTTCCCGTACAGCATTCGCGGGGCGGCGAAGCTCGAAGGGGACGTGGCCATCGGCGCCGGCGTGGGCTTGGCCGCGGCGGAGGAACGGGGCCACCCGGTGAACCACGAACTCTGCTTGTACGTGATCCACGCCTGCTTGCACCTCTGCGGCTACAACGACAAGCGCGACGGCGACATCGCCGAAATGCGGGCGAAAGAACGGCACTACCTCGCCGCGCTCGACCTCCCCAACATCGCAGGAGTTTGACCATCCGCCAGATTTCTCCCCGCGCTGTCAAGGCCCTCCTCGACGCCGGTTCGCCCGTGTTGTTGCTCGATGTGCGGCAACCGGACGAGTACGCCCTCTGCCGTCTGCCCGGCAGCGTGCTGATCCCACTCGGCGATTTGCCAACGCGCCACGGCGAATTGGAAATCGGAGCCGGGACGCTCGTGGTCGTCTACTGCCACCACGGTGTCCGCAGCCTGCGCGGCGCCGGGTATTTGGAACACGTCGGCATCGCCGACGTCGCCTCGATGAGCGGCGGAATCGAAGAGTGGAGCACGGCGGTCGACGCGACGGTCCCGCGTTACTGAGAGAATGACCATGATCAAGATCGGCATCGTCGGCATCGGCTTCATGGGTCGCATCCACTTCCTCGCCTCGCAGAAGTTGCAACGCGGCGAGGTCGGGGCCATTTGCAGCCGGGATCCGAAGAAGCTCGCGGGGGATTGGACCTCGACGCGCGGGAACTTCGGCCCCGAACCGGGGCCCGTCGATCTCACCGGCGTAACGCTCTACGATTCGTTCGACGCGCTGCTCGCCGATCCGAGCATCGACCTCATCGACATCTGCAACACCACCGCGCACCACCCGGACACGGCGATCCGGGCAATGCGGGCCGGCAAGCACGTCCTCGTGGAAAAGGCGATCGCGCTGACGGCGGACTCGGCCGACGAAATGCTGGCGATCGCAAAGAGCACCGGGAAGTTGTTGATGGTGGCCCACGTGCTTCCGTTCTTCCCGGAGTTCCGCTTCGCGGCCGAGGCCGTGCGGAGCGGGAAATACGGCGCGCTGCTCGGGGCTCACTTCACCCGTGTCATCGCCGCGCCCGATTGGTCGGCCGAGATCGGCGACGCCGGCGCGACCGGCGGGCCCGCCGTCGATTTGCACATCCACGATACTCATTTCATCGGGTTGCTCGCCGGCGTGCCCGAGGCGCTGTTTTCGGTCGGGCGCGAGGCGAACGGCGCGGTGAATTACCTCAGTACCTCGTACCTATACGGCCCCGGCGGCCCGGCCATCACTTGCAATAGCGGGGCCGTCGCGATGCCGGGCCGGCCGTTCGTCCACGGCTTCGAGATCTTTTTGGAAGGGGCGACGCTCTCGCACAGCTCCGCCGGGAGTCTGCCGTTGACCGTCTTCCCGAAGGTGGGCGCGCCCTTCCAACCCGAACTCCCGGGCGGGAACGATCCGCTCTCGGCGTTCACCGCGGAACTGCAAGCGGCCGTCGACGGGGTAAATTCGAACACCGAACCCGCATGGCTCGGCGGGCAACTGGCCCGCGACGCTTTGATGCTCTGTCACAAAGAGTGCGAATCGGTTCGGTCGGGCAAAATCGTGGAGTGCTGACGCGACCGGCTCCGTCACGCGATCGCAGTCGGTAACGCGATGGCGAACTTCGCGGCGAACGGTTGGAGGGCATCGAGAATTCCGGGGTAAAGCGCAAGGCCCTCGGCGTTCGCCCGACGCTTGTGGGCGAGTCCGCGTTCGCCCGGCAAGCGCACGGCTTCCACACCCGGCATCGGCGGCGTCGCTCGGCAAGCCTTTGCGAGCCAACCGGTTTGCCGGCGGAAGGCTTCGAGCCCTCCGAAGGCTGCCGGGTCGTGGACTTGGACGAAAACCGACGCGCCCCAGCCTTGCGGCGCATCGGCCCGGCCGAAGCCGCCCAATCCTTGGGTCAGAGCTTCGACCATCAGTGCCAACCCGTAGCCTTTGTGCCCGTGATCCATCCCGCCCGTCGGTAGAAGCGTACCGGGCGGATCGGTGAAGAGCGTCTCCGGGTCGTCGGTCGCTCCGCCCGATGCGGTCAGCGCCCACTCGCCGGGGAACATCTTACCTTCCTTCCGCAATCGATTCGCCGAGCCGTTGGTGGTGATCGAGGCGCTGCTGTCGATCAAGATCGGATCGCCGTCGGTCGGGATGCCGACGGCCAACGGATCGGGCGTGAAGACCGCCCGGCATCCCCCGAATGGGGCAACGCTCGCAGCGGCGGGGTCGGAACAGGCGATGGTGATCATTAATCCTCGCCCGGTGGCGCGTTCCAAAAACGCCGCGAGGCAACCGATGTGATGGCCGTTGCGGATGACGACTGTCGCCACACCGTAGGTGACGGCCCGCGTGCAAGCCAACTCGACCGCTTTCGCCGTCAGCCAGACACCGGGTAATCGCCGGCCGTCCCAAGTGACCGCGGCGCCGCGGTCGTGGAGGACGCCCGGCTCCCCCCGCCCCACCATCGAGCCCGCAGCCAATTCCGCGAGGTACGCCGGGGCCAGTTGCAAGCCGTGCGTCGTGTGTCCGAGCAGATCCGCCTCGACCAAGCCGGTCGCGATCACGGCGGGTTTGTCGACGTCGCACCCCGCGGCGGCGAACAGCCCGGCGGCGTATTCGATCAGGTCCGTCGGGCGATACCGGAGCATGGCCATAGCCTTGATCCATTCGGATTGTTCACCCGACGTTGACACCGGCGGGGGACCGCGGGTCGCCGGAGAAGAGGCTGAAAGCCTCCAACCCGACCAGTCCGCGGAAGCCTTTGACGTGGGGGGCGCCGGTGCCGGCGCCGATGAGAATTTCGTCGCGGCCGTCGCCGTCGAGATCGCGGGCGGCGACCGAGACGCCGCCGCGGAAGCGGGGGTCGAAGGCCAAGAAACTGCCGAGTTCGGCCGCGTCGCCGCCGCGGAAGATTTTCACGTGCGCCGGCCCGTTCGTCTCGGTGCCGGTGATGATTTCGCCGCGGCCGTCGCCGTCGATGTCGCCGATCGCGACCGTGACGCCGCCGCCGAAGCGGATGTCGTAAGCCAAGAAGCGGTAGATTTCCGCGCCGTCGCTACCGCGGAAGGCTTTGACCAGCGGGATACCGCCGGAGCCCATGCCCGTGACGACTTCGGCCAGTCCATCGCCGTCGAGATCGCCGACGGCGACGGTCACGCCGCCTTTGTAGCCGCTGTCGTAGGCGAAGAAGCTCATCGATTCGAGGCCGGTGAATCCGTCGAACACTTTGACGTGCGCCCCGGCCCCCGGCCCGGCCCCGACGACCACGTCCGCGTAACCGTCGCCGTTGATGTCCCCCGCCGCGACGGTGACGCCGCCTTGGAAACCGGGGGCGAACGCGAAGAAGGTGTTGATGAGGTGACCGTCGGCGCCGTCGTAGAGCGAGACGCGGGGCCCGGCGCCCGGCCCGGCCCCGACGACGATGTCATCGATGCCGTCGCCGTTGATGTCCCCGGTCGCGACCGTGACACCGCCTGCGAACTCGTCGAAGGGACGGATCGGGTCGAAACGCAGTTCCCCGGTGAGGGCGTCGAAGACGCGGACTTCGGCCGGGGCACCGGCGGTCGATCCGGTCGCGATTGAGTGCGTGGGTCGGCGGACGAGTTCGAAATTGAAGAAGCCGAGGCCCGCGCCGTCGGCCGCCCGCACGATACGGGTTTGGGCCGGACCGAAGCCCGATGCGGGGAGCCGTTGCTCGACGCGGCGCCCCGCGATGCGAACGTCGATGGTATCGCCAACCCCACCCGCGGGATCCATCCCGTCGATCAGGATATTCAACGATACGCTCGGCGTCGCGACGACGGTATCGCCGCCGGTCGAGCCTTCGTTCCCCGTGCGCACAAGTAGAGTTCCGATGGTCGGGGTCGAGAACGAAATGCCCCGCAGTGCGCCCGCGATCGAATTCACGATGGTCACGGCCGAGTCGGTGACGGCGATCGCATCGGCGCCGTTGCCCGAGGTCGTTTCGGCCCAAACACCGGCCGATTGCAGGCCCGCCGTGCTGACGCCGAGAACCGTGAGCACGTCCCGGTCGCCGGAGGCGTTTCCATCGCCGTCGATGGTGAAACTGCCGCCGATACGATCAAAGCCCACGGTAGGTCCGACCCCGCCGCCGAGTCGGACGTCGCCGGAGGTCGCCCCGGTCGGCCGGAAGACGATGCCGGTGTCCGGCGCGGCGACCGTACCCCAGACCGTATTCGTGTCGTCGATCCACGACAGCGAGTTCACGCCGCCCCGGCCGTCGAAGTTCCAGTTTTCGACGGTCGCAAATCCGACGGTCATCCCCGCGCCCGCGAACGAGCCCCCGCCGGTAGCATCGGTGACGCGCACATTGACCACATCGTCGGTCGCACGGCCGGCGATCCGGACGGTGTCGATGCCCCCGGCGCCGACGATTTGGGCCGCGCCGGTCCAGTCGGCGATGGCAAAGGTGTTGGCCCCGGCTCCGCCACCGAGGGCTGCGGCTTCGAATGAAAAGAGCGACACCGATAAGCCGTCGGTGGCCGTCAGGGCGCTGTTCGACAGGATGAAGTCCGAGTCCTTGTCGGCGGAGATGGTGTCGGTTCCGGCGAGACCGTCGAGCGAAGCGACGCCGGTCCAACCGCCGACGGAGAACGTATTGTCTCCGGCCCCGCCGGTGAGGACCGCGAATTCGATCGAAGCGAGCGTCAGCGCGAGCCCGTCGCTCGCCGCCAAGGCGTTGTCCGCCAAGGTGAAGTTCGAGTTCTTCACGGCGGAAATGCGGTCCGTGCCGCCGGCGCCGTTGATCGAGGCTACGCCCGTGTAGGCGGTGACGTCGAACATGTTCCCGCTGGCCCCGCCGGTGAGCTTGACGGTTTCGATCGAGGTCAGCGTCAGGTTCAACGCATCCGTCGAGAAGAGCGCGCCGTCGGCTAGTACGAAATCGCGATCTTTGGTCACGGCGAGAGCGTCGAAGCCCCCTTGTCCGTGCAGGATGCCGCCGCCGGTCCAGCCGGACACGGTGAAGGTGTTCGCGCTCGCGCCGCCGACGAGAGCCGCGAACTCCACCGAAACGAGGGCGAGGTTCATCCCGTCGGACGTTGCCAGCGACGCGTCGGCCAAGGT
>JAYSYN010000164.1:0-40692 GCA_043727575.1 Fimbriiglobus sp. | reverse complement strand
TCGGCGACCAGCTACCGGATTTACCGGCGCTCGCCCACCGCGTCCCCCGCGCTGATCGCCATTCCGCGATTCTCGGGTTCGCCGAGCCGCTTTTCGCGGAGCGAAAAGCGACTTTCTCCGGGCGACGCTACAATCCGACGGGTACTTCTGCTCACCATGTCGAAGATTGTCGGATGCTCGGTGGCGATTTTAGTTTTTTGCCCTCGGCGGGGGCCAGTGAACGCGGGGTGGGTGATCGCGTCGACACCCCGTAACTTACCCGCATGAAAATCGTCCGTATCCTCGCCTACCGCGTCGAACTCCCGCTGCGCGAAACCACTTACAAGTGGTCGGGCGGGAAGTCAATCACGGTCTTCGATAGCACCATCGTCCGCGTCGAGACCGACACGGGCCTCATCGGCCACGGCGAGGTCTGTCCGCTCGGTCCGTTCTACCTCCCGGCTTACGCCGAGGGGGTGCGGGCCGGTATCCGCGAACTCGGCCCGCACCTGCTCGGCGCCGACCCGCGCGAACTCGGCAAACTCAACCGCCTGATGGACGCGGCCTTGAAGGGCCATCCTTACGTCAAGAGCGGCATCGACATCGCCTGCTGGGACATCCTCGGGCAATTCTGCAATCTTCCGGTGTGCGAACTCCTCGGCGGCCGCTACGGCGACGACTTCCATCTCTACCGCGCGATCTCGCAAGAATCGCCGGAGGAAATGGCCCACCGCGTCGCCGGGTATCGCGCCGAGGGGTACCGGCGCTTCCAGTTGAAAGTCGGCGGGGATCCCGACGTCGACATCGAGCGCATCCGCGCCGTCGCCGCGAAACTGCAACCGGGCGACCGGCTCATCGCGGACGCCAACACGGGTTGGACCCAGCACGAAGCGATGCGCGTCGTCCGCGCCGTCCGCGATGTCGACGTTTACATCGAACAACCCTGCCTGACCTACGAAGAATGCCTCAGCGTCCGCCGGCACACCGATCACCCCTTCGTGCTCGACGAAAATATCGACGGCCTCGACGTGCTGCTGCGGGCCAAGGCCGATCTGGCCATGGACGTGGTCAACTTGAAAATCAGCAAGCTCGGCGGCTTGACGAAGACTCGGCAAGCCCGCGACCTGTGCATCAGCATGGGGATCGCCATGACGCTCGAAGACAGTTGGGGCGGGGACATCGCCACGGCGGGGATCGCGCACCTCGCGCACAGCACCCCCACGGAATTCCTGTTCACGAGCACCGATTTCAACAGCTACGTCACCGTCTCCACGGCCGATGGGGCCCCTCAGCGAAAGAACGGCCGGATGGCCGCGTCGAATCGCCCCGGCCTCGGGATCGCCCCGAAGATGGACGTGTTGGGCCCGCCGATAGTCGTCGTGGAATAATTCGCTGAGTTCCGAAATGCCCACCCTCGCGCCGACCGAACTCGAACGCCGCCCGGCGGCCCGCGCCGTCCGCGCGGCCGGGGAAGTCGCGCTGATGCTGCTGGCCTTCGGGACGGTGTGGCCGTTCGGCTCGGTCGAGGAATTCTGGGAGTCGGTGGCGACCGCCGGGATCGCGCTGCTGACCGTCCTCTGGGCCATCCACGCGATTTTGACGCGCCGCCTACGGTTCCGCTTCGACGCCCCGGCGTTCATCCTGTGCGGCTTGATTCTGCTCTCGGGCGCGCAACTGATTCCGTTGCCGCGGGCCATCGTGCGACTCGTGTCGCCGTCGACGGCGATGTGGCGCGAGGCGATGCTGCCGGAGAAGGGCGAACTGTTGCCGGGGGAAACCGCTTCCGCCGCGCGACCGACCGCGTACCCGATCAGCCTCGATCCGCCATCGACTCGCCTCTTCGCCGCGCGGATGTTCGCGCTGCTGGCGGTCTACCTCGCGGCGCGGAATTGGCTCGCGGATCGGGAGTCGTTCCGGCGCCTGGCGTGGGCGGCACTGGTGACCGGCGTGGCCCTTGCGGCGCTGGCCCTCGGGCAATTTTTCTCGTCGCCGCCGAGCGTGATCTATTGGAGCGTCCCCACCACCGGCACGGTCTTCGGCCCGTTCGTCTGCCGGAACCACTACCCCGACTTCATCGCCTTGTGTGCCGGCTTGGCCATCGGCCTCATGGTGGCGAAGCGACCGCCGCCCGCGTACGGAGCGGAGCGCGAAACGGCACCCGCGTCGTTCTGGGACGAACTTTCGGCGATGGTGACCGCCCCCCTTCAACTGCTCCAGCAACCGGCCGTACTCGCGGCCTCGGCCGGCGTCGGCTTGATGCTCGTCAGCATCCCCTTCAGCCTCTCCCGCGGCGGCATGCTTGCGTTCCTCGCGGCCACGGTGGGCGTATTCATCTTGGCCCGTTGGCGCCGCAAAAACACCCCGCCGAGCGGCAACCGCACGGCCGTCACCGCCGCGACCACAGTGGCACTGTGCGTCATCGCTTGGTTCGGCTGGGCGCCGATCGAACGCCGCTTCGACGAGATCGGCTCGGGGCGCACCGTCGACGACCGCACCGTCCTTTGGAACGCGAGCGTCCGGCAACTGCCCGGATTCTGGTTCGCCGGCGCGGGCAACGGCTCGCACCTGCGGATCGAACCGCTCGGCCGCGAGGACGCGGATCGCGCCGCCAATTCCCCCGTCGGGCACGCGCACAACGAATACGTCGAAGCGGCCATCGACGGGGGGCTCGTCCGCCTCGGCTTCACGCTCGCCCTGCCGGCGATGGTCCTGATCTCGCTGTCGCGCGGGTTCCGGAGATTGCAGAGCCGCACGGCGGGCCCGCTGATCCTCGGCGCCCTCTTCGGACTGGCGGTCGTCGCCGCGCATGCCGCGACCGACTTCGCGCTGCACATCCCCGCCGTATCGCTGCTGGCGATCGTCGTCACCGCGTATGCGATGGCGGCCGCGCACGATTCCGAATTCCAACTGGAGAAGCAAAAACGGAGGGGATCGCCCGCCCGGACCGAAGTCGAATTGTCGCCGAACACGTCCCGCGCGACGTTCCTCGGCATCCCCGCAATCGTCCTCGCCTGTTCGTTCGCCGCGCCGATGATCCTGCTGGCTTGGCAGTCGAATCGCCGGGCCGTCGCGGAGAAATACCTGACCGCGGGTATGGCGCAGGGGCGCTCGCGGAATCCGGAGCATTACCGAATTCGCATCGGGTATCTCGAAGCGAGCACGGCGGCGAATCCGAGCAATCCCGAGGCCTTCTTCGAACTCGCCCAAGCGCATTTGGACGCGGCCACCGACCTCGGCCCGACCCCGGCCGAAGCCCTCGCGGGGCCCGTCCTACCACGAATGCTTCGGTCGGACCGATTCCCCCCGGAGATGGTCGAGCAGCACATCTTGCCGGCCTTGCGCGCCCTTCGGACGGCGCGCGACCTCTGCCCTGTGATCCCGGAAGTCCACGCCCGCCTCGGATTGCTGGCCGGCTACTTCAGCCGTTCGGAGCCGGCGCTCGTCCACCTCGACCGGGCGAAACAATTGTTGAAGTCCGACCCGGAAATCCGCTTCGCCTGCGGCGTCGAAGCCGCGAAGGCCGGGGACCGCGAGCGCGCCCTCGCCGAGTGGAAAAAATCGTTGGAGTTGTCCCCGAAACAACTCCGGCCGATCCTCCGGGAAGCGGGGAAGTCGCTCTCGCCACAAGAAATTTTGCGGTCGCTCCTCCCCGACGACCCGGTCGTGCTGATGGGGGCGGCCGACGAACTCTACCCGAATCCGCGGACGCACCGCGCCGAACGCCGGCCGTTCGTCGAACGCGCCGCCGAGAGGAATCGCCCGGACGCTACCGTCGCCCAATGGGTCGCTTCCGCCGCGGCGTGCGAAGAACTCGACCGCGGCGACGACGCGCGCCGCGCCTGGGAGCGGGCCCTCGACCTCGACCGCGACCGGGGCCAAACCCGCGACGGATTGGCCCGCTTTCTCGAAGCCGACGAGCAGTACGCCGACGCCTTGCCGCACCTCGAATGGCTCCTGGCTAAAAACCCGAACGACGCGGGCTATCGACTCCGGCACAAAGCCGCCGTCCACGGCGCCAAACTCCGGCGCGAAATCGGGGAGTAGTCGCCTTGCCGAATCGCCGGCGACTGTAAAATGCCGAAGCTTGAAGAAGGAAAAACAGCCCGTGACAAACCTCTGTGGTTGTCGCCCGAGTGCGACCCACCGTGGCAAAGCCGCGCGATGACCCACATCCGACTCGGTCGCATCGGTCCCGACAATTCCCTTCCATTTTAATCCTGTCCGACCGGTGATTGCGTTTCTACAGCGAGATCGGCCCATGATGTTATTTCGCATTTGCGCATCGGTGAGAGACTCGGCACTGCGCCGCTACCTGAGGATGCCGCAGCACCCGATGAAAAACAGGTTCGTCAAATTCCTCGGCGATTACATCTTCCCGGGGGCCGGGGTTTGGTCCGAAGTGATGCCGGGGATCGAACTGCGTTTGCACCCGCGGGATTGGATCGAATTCCTATTGCTGCAAGGAAAGGGATACGAACCGCAGACTCTGAAATTCTTAGCGGCGAATTTGAACTCCGAGGATTGCGCGATTTTAGCCGGTGTGAATTTCGGTCTCCATGTGGCCGTCGCCGCCAAAGCGGTCGGCGACAACGGGCGAATCGTCGGCATCGAGCCCCAACCCGCAGCTCTCCTGCGCGCGAAGGCCAATCTCGGCCGCAACGGATTGTCCGCGCGGGTCGATCTCGTCGCTGTGGCTTTGAGCCAAGAGGATGCGTTCGTTCCTTTCGCGTGGTCCTGCGCGGCGAATCCGGGGGCGGCTAGCCTTTTCGACAGCGGGTCGGGATTCCAGATTCAAACGACCACGCTGGACGCCGTCATCGCGGCTTTGTGCCGGCGGGCTCCCAAATTGCTACTGCTCGATATCCAAGGGTACGAACTCCAAGCGATACGGGGGCTTTCTCCGGCCAATGCGCCCGACATTATCATTGTGGAAATCGATCCTACATTCTTGGATTTGGCGCGGGTGAGCGTCGGACAGGTGTACGACGGGCTGAAAAATTTGGGGTACTCTTTGCACACGCTAGCGGGCAGTCCCGTCGACGCGGTCGATACGGATTTGCCCGAACGCAACGTCGTCGGCACGCGGGGCGAGAACCGCGTGCAATGGATCGCGACGGCCGACGCTTGACCCGAATCGTCCACCTCGTCCCGGCCGCATTCGGCGGGGACGGCGTCACCGGCGGGGCGGAGCGGTACGTCTGGGAACTCGCCCGGGCGATGGCGGAGCGGGTACCGACCCGGCTCGTGACATTCGGGCCGCGGACCGGCAAATTCCGGGCCGGCGAACTCGACGTCCGCGTCGTCGGCCGGCCTTGGGCCGTCCGCGGCAACGCTCTCAATCCGTTTTCGATCCGGCTGTTGTCGCACCTCGGGGATGCCTCGGTCATCCACTGCCACCAAACGCACGTGCTGGCCAGCAGCTTCGCGGCGGCCTTCGCCCGGGCGACCGGCAAACGGGTTGTCACCACCGACCTCGGCGGGGGCGGCTGGGATATTTCCGGTTACCTCTCGACGCGGCGCTGGTACCACCGCCATTTGCACATCAGCGAGTACAGTCGCACCGTCTACGGGATGGCGTCGGACCCCCGGGCCGGCGTGATCTGGGGCGGCGTCGACGCGCGGACGTTTCACCCGTCGGATGAAGCGCCGCCGTCGGATGCCCCGATCCTGTTCGTCGGCCGAATGCTCCCCCACAAAGGCGTCGATACGCTGATCGACGCGGTCGATTCCGACTGGCCATTGGAACTCGTTGGCAAACCGTATTCCCCGCGTTACTTGGTCGATCTCCGACGCAAAGCCATCGGGAAAACCGTGACCTTCCGGCACGACGCCGACGACGCCGCCCTCGTCCGGAGTTATCGGCGGGCCTCGGTCGTCGTGCTGCCGAGCGTCTATCGGACCTGCTACGGCGATACCACCGATGTCCCCGAGCTGCTCGGGCAAACGCTCCTCGAAGCGATGGCCTGCGGCAAACCGTGCATCGCGACCCGGGTGGCCAGTTTGCCGGAAGTCGTCGCCGACGGCGAGACGGGCTTTTTGGTTCCGCCGAACGACCCCGCCGCACTCCGCGAGAAACTGGATTGGCTGCGGAACCATCCGGCGGATGCGGTGCGGATGGGAGAAGCCGGCCGGCGGCGGGTGCTGGACCATTTCACATGGCCCGCGACGGTCGAACGCTGCTTGGCCGCATACGCCACGGCGGGCCGATGACGCGCTCGGGGAAAATCGCCCGCGGGTTGTCCGTCCATTACGCCGGTCAAGTGGTCGTCGTCCTCGCCGGCCTTTGGACGACCCGATTCGTCCTCGAGCGCCTCGGCCTCTCCGAATTCGGCTTCTGGTCGTTGGGTTTGAATCTGCTGAATTATTTGGGCCTCGCCGACCTCGGGGTCATCGCGATGCTGAATCGCGAGGTCGGCAAATTCCGCGGCCGGCATCCGGACGATCCGACGTTCGCCCGGGACTACGTTTCGCGCACCGCGAAATTGTCCGCGTCGATGGTCCCGTTGCTCGCCGTCGTCGCCGCGGCGATTTGGTTCTCGATCCCGCCGGATTGGCAACCTCTGGAAGGACCGCTGGCCGTGCTCTTGACGGGGTTCGTGCTGCTATCGCCGCTGCGGGTGTTCGGGGCGGTTCTCGCGGGGGTCCAAGATCACGCGTTCGCCGGCTTGGCCAACTACGGCGGCTGGGCCTGCGGCACCGCGACCACCGTACTGCTGTTGTTCGCCGGCGCGGGGCTGTACTCCCTCGCGTCCGGCTGGATCGTCCAAGTCTCCATCACGGCGGCGATCTCCGGCGCGAGGCTGTACCGGCGGCACCCCGAATTATTCCCCCGCTTCGGCGTCCGCTTGCGGGGCCCGTGGCTGCGCGGCATGCTCCACGACGGCGGATGGCAGACCTTAAATTCGGCGGCCGTATTGTTGTTCACCGCCGCCGATGTATTGCTGTTGGCGACTTTCCTCGGGCCCGAAATCGTCGCAGCGTACGCCCTGACGCTGAAACTCCTCCAATTGCTCGGCAACTACGCCACGATGGCGCTCCAGCTCAGTTTGCCCGCACTTTCCGAAGCGCGGGAGCGGTTGAGCCCGGCGCAAGTCGCGGCGGCCTGCCGGGCCGTTTTGATCGGACAGTTGCTGTTGAGCGCGTTTGTCGCGGTGATCGTTTTGGGTACGAACGGCGGCTTCCTCAGGATGTGGCTGGGTCGGGCCGACGCCGACTTGGGCGCGGGCTTCCTCGCCGCGGCGGCGGGGACGCTGGTGCTGCGGCACCTCAACACGGCCGCGACCTTCACGCTCTTCGCGCTCGGCTACAACCGCCGGATCGCGATTTCGAACCTCCTCGACGGGGCGTGTTGCGTCGCGGCGATGGCGGTCCTGATCCCGTGGCTCGGGCCGATCGGCGCGCCGTGCGGTACCGCCGCCGTACTCCTGTTCGGCGTACTCCCGTGGAATCTCCGGACCGTCGCCCGAGAATTGGATACCGGGCTCGGCGGCTTGCTCCGCCCCTTCGCCGCGCTCGTGCGGATCGCCCTACCCGTGGCCTGCGCCTGCGCCGCCGCGTTTTGGATCCTGCCCGCCGTTTCCGGGTCGGTCGCCCGAATCGGGGCGTTGGTCGCCGCGACGACCGCCCTGACGGCGGTCTATTGGGCCTCGGTGTACGGGTTGCTCCGGGGGACGATCTTGGGGGAAAAGCTGGGAGGTTCGCTTCGGATGTTGCGACGGTTGGGTCGTACACCGCCTGTTCCTGCTCAGACGGGATAAGTGAACCACACTTGGCACCTCGTCACGCCCGAGTATCCCCCTGAACCGGGAGGCTTGAGCGATTTCAGCAGTCTCTTAACCGAAGGCCTCGCCCGGCGCGGAGTCGGAATCGAAGTCTGGTGTCCGACGGCGGGTGAAGCGACTCAGCTTCCCGGAATTCATGTCCATCCTACGCTCGGTGATTTCGGACCATCGGCGTTGGCGAACACGGATCGCGAACTCGATTCTTTTCCAAGGCCGCGACGAGTCTTGGTGCAATGGGTTCCGCACGGGTACGGTTGGAAAGCGATGAATTTGCCGTTGTGCTGGTGGCTGTACCGGCGAATGCGCCGCGGTGACGAAATTGATCTGATGGTTCACGAGCCGTTCGTGATGTTCGCGGGCAATCCGAAGCACTGGGCCATGGCCGCCGTACACCGGTTGATGGTTTCGATGTTGCTCCGAGCCGCTAAGCGGGTCTGGTGCGCGATCCCGATGTGGGAAACGCTCCTGCGGCCCTACGCCCCGTCGAATACGGATTTTCGCAGGATGCCGGTCTTCAGCTGCGTGCCGTCGATCGGGGTCGACGATACGCCCGACATTCCCGCGTTCGCATTCGGACATTTCAGTTCGTACGGGACCTCCACGGCTCGCCCATTGCGCGCGATGTTGCCCGGCTTATTGAATCGAATCCCGAACGGGACAGTGCTTTTGATCGGCCAAAACAGCGAGGGCTTTCGCGAGGAGTATCTGCGAAAATACCCGTTTGCCGCGCATAGACTCGTGGCGACGGGGCCACTCCCACGCGCCGTAATTTCAGACCGATTGCGGCAATGCCGTGTGATGCTCCAAGCGGTGGATGGCGGCGTCAGCGGACGGAATACAAGCGTGTTGGCCGCGCTGTCCAACGGTCGGCCGACGGTCACGACGTCCGGTTGGCTCACCGAACCGTTTTGGGCCGAATCCGGCGCGGTGGCCCTCTCGGACGATGGTGACTCGGCGGCGTTTGTGGAGCGGGGAATGAAGTTGTCCGAGTGTGCTGAAACCAGAACTCGTATGGGGAAAACCGCGTCGGAGTTCTACGAACGGCTGTTCCGCCCGCGCATCCTACTGGACGCCTTGCTCGCCGAGGTCCCCACATGAACCCCGGCTTTCTCTGGAAACCCGAATACGCGTACCGCCCCCTCCAACTCTTCCGGAGGCTGCGGTACCGCCGTTACGTAGGCGATGAATTCGCCACGGTCGCGCTCCCGTGGGGAATGGCGATTCGGATCCGTCCGGCCGAGACCATCGGGAAATCGCTGTTGACTCTGGGGATTTACGAACTGCTCGTGTCCGAAGTCCTTTGGCGGTTGACCGAACCCGACGATTCCGCCGCAGACATCGGCGCCAACATCGGTTACATGACCGCGCTATTGTCGAACCGCGCGCGTTCGGGAAAAGTCTGGGCTTTCGAACCTCACCCCGAAGTTTTCGCCGAACTCGAACACAATCTCGCGTTGCACAGCGGAGTTGGTCGCGCTGTGACGATCGCGACGAACGCCGCCGTTTCGGATCGCTCCGGAACGTTGATGATCGTTTCGCCCGAAGGTTTCGCCCACAATCGCGGACTGTCGAATGTGACCGCCGATAAGACCGACGGAGGTCGGGATTGCCGCGCGGTTCAGCTGGACGACGTTTTCCCGGGAAATCAGCGGCTGGGAATTGTAAAGATCGATGTCGAAGGGCACGAACGGAACGTCTTGGTTGGTGGTGCCAGACTTTTCGGCGAAGGTCGTGTCCGGGATTGCCTGCTGGAAAGTCACGGACTGTACCCGAATGCGGTGACAGAGTTTTTGGAAGGTGCGGGTTATTCGGTTTTCGGACTCGAAAAGCAGTTTCGGGGTCCCGCGCTCACACACCCCTCGGAGACGGAGCGGTCGACTTGGGAACCGGCGAGCCTGCTCGCGACGCGCGATCCGGAACGGGCTCGCACCAAACTTGCCGGGCGTGGCTGGCACTGCTTGCAACGCCGCGGTCGAACTTGAAACTCCTCCTCCACACGCCGTTCTTCTACCCGTCCGTCGGCGGCGTCGAGACGTTCGCCGACGGGTTGGCCGGGGAGTTGCATCGCCGGGGCGTCGACGTGACCGTCTTGGCCGAAACGCCGTTGGGCGCGGCCGAAGAACGGGCTCGCGGGTACCGGTTGCTCCGCGCAAATCCGTGCACCCGAAAGGAAGCACTGGAAGGCGCCGATGCGATTGTCGCCGTCGGCCCGGGCTCGCGGATGTTGCCCGCCGCGCGGCGGCGCCGGCTGCCGATGGTCCTCGTCCACCAAAACCCCGTCGCCGATTGCCCCATCGGCATCGGCTGGCGCGACTCGCGACCCTGCGGATACCGCTTCGCGAAGTGCCTGCACTGCAGAGTCTCGGGGCAATCGATGAAGGCCAACGTCCGTGCGATCGCCCGGTACAAGGTCCTGCGCTGGGCGATGAAGCGCGCGGCGGCGAACGTCTACATTTCCGAGACGGTCGCCGGGCGGGCCGGGTTGCCGGGGGAACGCATCGGCAACTTTTACGACCCCGCAATCTTCTATCCCGACCCCGCGATTCCACCGCTACCGATATTCCTTTTCGTCGGCAGGCTCGTCCCCCTAAAAGGGGCGGATGTGGCGATCCGGGGATTTGCTTCTTCGCGCCGCTCCGGCTCGACATTCCGCTTGAAAATCATCGGCGATGGCCCCGAGCGTTCGAATCTCGAGAAGCTGGCCGTTGCGGAGGGCGTCGCGGAGGCCGTCGAATTCCTCGGCCCCGTCTGCGGAGCGGAATTGGCCCGCGAGTACCGATCCGCGTGGGCGCTGCTTTTCCCGTCGCAATGGGCCGAGCCGTTCGGAATCGTGATGATCGAAGCGATGGCGTGCGGTTGTCCCGTACTCGCGTCGGACCGGGGTGCCTGCGCGGAAGTCGTCGCCGGCGGCGGTCGGATCGTCGGGGCCGCCGACGACGATGCGTGGGCGACCGCGATGACGGCGGTCGCGGCGAATCCCGAACTCCGCGCCGAATGGTCGCGGCGGGCGACCATCCGCGCGGCCGAGTTCGCTCTCCCGCGAATCGCTGAACGCTACCTCCAACTTTTGAACCGGTTGGTGCCAAGCTGATGCGTATCGCCGTGGCGAGTTGGACCCGGACGAAATTCGGCGGCGCCGAGACGTACGTGGAGCAGGCGCTCGCGGGGTTGCGCGCGGCGGGCCACAGCGTGGCGTTACTGACGGAAGTCAAAGCCCGGGACACCGGCAAGCCGCCGTGCGACCTCCCTCCGGGCGTTCCGGCGTGGTGCATCGAAACCGATGGCGAGAAGTCGGCGTTCGCCCGGCTCGCGGCGTGGAAACCGGACTTGATCTACGATCAATCCTTGTATTCCATCGAGTACGTCCGCCGGCTTCATCGGATGGCCCCGAGTGTCCTGTACGCCCACAACTACTACGGGGCATGCATCAGCGGCGGCAAACTCTGGGCGAGTCCGAATTACAAATGCTGCGGGCGGACGCTCGGTTGGGGGTGCCTGCTGCACTACTACCCGCATCGCTGCGGCGGGCGGCATCCGCTGCGGTTGATCTCGCAATTCCGCACCCAGATGACCCGGCGCGACCTGCTCGGCGACTACAGGGCCATCGTCGTGGCGTCGTGGCATATGAAGCTCGAGTACGAGCGGCTCGGCGTGCCGGAAAACCGCGTGCGACTGCTACCGTACCCGATTCAACGGGCCATGCTCGAACGGGCAGCCGCCGGCGATTCGGCGGGCGACATCGAGCGCCGAGTCGACCGTCTCCGAGATCCGACGGCGCCCGTGCGACTCCTGTTTGTCGGTCGTATGGAGGGTTCCAAAGGGGGAATCCAAGCGATCGACGCGCTTCCCGCCGTGGCGGAGCAACTCGCCCGACCGATCGAATTGGTGCTGTGCGGAGACGGATCGCAGCGCGGCAACTGGGCGGCGCGGGCCGAAGCGATCCAACGGAGTTCCCCCGCCGTCCGGGTGCGATTCGCCGGCTGGCTGTCGAAAGGCGAACTCGATGCCGAGTACCGGTCCGCGCAGGCGTTGCTCGTACCGAGCCTTTGGCCGGAGCCGTTCGGGCTCGTCGGTTTGGAGGCGGGCTTATTCGGCCTACCCTCGGTGGCGTTCGCCGTCGGCGGCATCCCGGATTGGCTGCGCGATGGCGAGACGGGTATCCTAGCGCCCGCGGATCGGCTCGAAGCGCGGCCGTACGGCGAAGCGATCGCGCGGCTGCTGCGATCCCCCGAGGCGTATCGCACCTGCGCCGCCGGGGCGCTGGAGCAGGCGCGGGGCTGGGTCGGTTTGCCCGGGCACATCGCGGAATTGGAACGGGCGTTTCGGGACTCGCTGCCCGAAGGGGAAGTCGCACTTTGAAAAGACGGTCCGATGAGGGTCGGTCGGTTTCCTTCGTGGCGGGGTGCCTCTGCGCCTCGGTGGTCCTCTGCGTCGTCGACGGCGCGATCCGGAAATGGGTTTACCAAGACGGTACGCCATCGTTCCAAGCGATCACGTACTTCGCCAAGGACGCCCCCTTGGTCGCGGCCTTCTTGTATTCGTTGGGCCGCGGGGGGACCGGCCGCAGCGAACAGCTCCGGTCCTGCTTGATCGTCGGGACGTTCGCGATCGCGGCGGGTTGCGCGGTGAAACTCCAGGCGTATTCGCCGGTCGGCGCGGTCGTCTCTTTGCGGGGACTCTTGTTTTTACCTTGGTTCGCCTACGTCGCCGGCCCGCACTGCAACCGCCGCTGGGATCTCCACGCCGTCGGAATCGCCATCGGTGCGTCGGCCATCTTCAACGCGTTCTTGGGCGCATCCCAATTCGCGTTGCCGCCCGATCACGTCTTGAACCAACAATCGAGTTCCGCGGTCGCGGCCGTCGGGGACGTCGGGCGCATTCGCGCATCGGGGACGTTCGCGTACATCAGCGGCATGGCGGCGATGTGCATCGGGGCGTGCTGGGTCGGCGCGGCCTTGATCCTGCGCAACCGGGCCGGCGCCCTCGGGTACGCTTGCATCGTCGCGGGATTGGCCTGCGCGTCGGCTGCGGTCTCGCGGAGCGGGGCGCTCGTGGGATTGCTCCTCGTCGTCTTCCCGCTGCTCCTGATCAATTCCGGCCGCGTGGTGTTGATCGCACTCGCGGCCGCGATCGCAGCGTTTTACGGATTCGTCGGCGGCGCGGTGGGCGAAGTCAACACCGAGGAAGCGTCCCTGCAAACCGCCGTGGTGGCGCGGGTCCAAACGGCGGATTCGTTCGACGAGCGTTCGTCCGGTACGTTTTCCCAAGTGCCGGACGCGATCTGGAACTACCCCCTCGGCGTCGGGTTGGGCCGCGCTCAGGCGAGCGCCGCCGCCGTGTCCGAACAAGACGCGATCTACGAATACGAGCCGGCGCGGATCGCCTACGAGATCGGACTGTTGGGGCTATTGGGTACGGCGGTCATCCGTGCGGGCTTCATCTGGGAATTTTGGCGAGCCCGACAGCGCGGCGGCGATCCCGCTTGCACCGCAACGGGGCTGACCTTTTCGGGATTGGCTTTGGTGATCACCATCGTATTCGACCACAATGCCGCCACGTTTTGGGCGGTCGCCATGACGGTCTGCCTCGGCGCCCGGCGAATCGAGCGGGGGCGATGATTTCCAGCCGCGCCGTTTGCGTGGCCCCGGTGCTCGCGGTCGATGTCCGGAATCAAATCCGGGCGTTGACCGAAGCCGGTGCGCTGCGCGAGTTGATCGGCGGTGCCATTTTTCACGGCGCGGGGAAGTTCGGGAAGTGCTTGCGAACGGCGGGGTATCCCGCGCGGCCCGAGCGGTCGGCGAAGTCGGAATCGCGACGCTTGGATACGGAAGCGGCGCCCGATGTTTGCCGGTCGATTTTCTGGCCGGAATTGGCGCACCGATTCGCGGTGCGCTGCCATCTCCGGACACCCGGCCCCGCGGCGACCGACGCATGGTTCTCGGCCGTGGATCGGGCCGCGGCGCGGCACATCCGTCCCGGAGACACCTTGGTGCTGGCCCGCGAGGACGCCTGCCTGCGGAGTTTCGCGGCCGCGCATCGCGTCGGGGCGACGACACTGTACGATTTGCCGATCCCGCACCATGCCGCGATGCGGCGCTGCCTCGAAATCGAAGCGGAAGAATTTCCCGATGCGGGATCGGACTTCGACCCGGCCGAAGAGTACCGCTCGGGGCGGACGCGGCGCAAAGACGCCGAACTCGCGTCGGCCGATGCGATTTTGGTCGCCTCGGATTTCGTACGCGATGGGTTGATCGAACAAGGCATCGCGGCGGACCGGATCCGCAAGATTCCCTACGGCTGCGAAGTGGATCGGCCGTTCGTGCCGTTCCGAGATCGGAAGCCGGTCGTGTTGTACGTCGGGCACCTCAGCCTGCGCAAAGGGGTCGCCCGGCTCTTGCGGGTCTGGAAAAGACTCGGCGCGCGCCGGACGCACACCCTGCGACTCATCGGGAAAAAACTGCTGTCGGATCGATTTCTGGCCGAGTATTCCGGGCTGTTTGAATACGTTCCGCCGGTACCGCGCAGCCGGTTGTGGGTTCACTTCTCCGAGGCCCGCGTTTTCGTCTTCCCCTCCGCGTGCGACGGTTTCGGGTTGGTCCTGAACGAAGCGCTATCGAGCGGGACGCCGGTCATCGCGAGTTCCCATACCGGGGCGCCGGGGTTCATCGACGACGGTCGGCAGGGTCGGATCTACCGGCACGGGCACGACGACGCGCTGGCCGCGCATTTGGAGCGGGCGTTGTCGAAACCGGTCGAAACCGCCGAGATGGGACGCGAAGCCCACGAATTCGCCCGCCGCTGGGGCTGGGCGGATTACCGGGCCCGATTGCGGGAATCGGTCGCGGCCGCATAGTTCCACCGCGGTAAAAGGGCGACGGTTTTGACACGCGTCTTGATTCTCGCCCCGGATTTGTTCGGATACGGTGGCATCCAAGTGGCCGGCCGGATGGCCTTGCGGGCGCTCGAGGAATCGTTCCCCGGTGTCGAACTCACCGTGTTGTCGAGCACGGATTCGAGCGACGCCGTGCGGGGGGTCTACGGCATCCGGGGCTGGGGAGCCGGGGGCAATCGGAAAAAAATGGCGCTGCGCTGCGCGTACGAATTGAACCTTCGCCGCTGGGATGCCGTACTCGTTCTGCACGTCAACCTCGCAACTTTGTTGCTGGCGTCATTCCGCCGACAACCCGCTCTGGTGGCCTTGTACGGGATCGATGCTTGGCGAATGCTCGGCCCACTGACTCGCCGCGGAATGTGGAGGTCCGCGTTCGTATGGGCCATCTCGGAGCATACCCTGCGGAAAGGCTGCGAGTTCAACCCTTGGCTGGCCGAGGTGCTTGCCGAAGTCTGCCACCTCGGCGCCCCGGCCGCCGCGGATTCGCCGCCCGGGCCACCGCCTCAGTCGAATCCCTACATCCTCAGCATCGGCCGGATGCAGAGTCTCGAGCGATACAAAGGCTTCGACGAACTCATCGGCGTCTGGCCGCGGGTGATCCAACAGCGTCCCGAACTCGAACTGCTTTTGATTGGCGAAGGGCCGGATCGCCCTCGGCTCGAAGAGTTGGCCCGCGGGCAAACCGGTATCCGCTTTCTCGGCCGCGTTTCGGACGACGACCGAGACCGCTACCTCCGGCACTGTCTTGCTTTCGCGCTCCCCTCCAGCGGCGAAGGTTTCGGGCTCGTTTATTTGGAGGCGATGCGGGTCGGGCGGCCCGTCCTGACCGGTTCGACCGATGCCGGCGCAGAGGTGATCCGCGACCGCGTGACCGGTCGCGCGGTCGATCCGAGAAGATCTGATGAATTGTTGGATGGTTTGCTGGATGTCACCGGTCCGAACGCTGAACCGTACGGCCGGGCGGGGCGTACCCTTTTTGAGGACCAGTACACCCTCGGGCATTTCCGCGATCGGTTCTCCCACCTGATCCGGCGCCTCATTGAATCTTCACAGAAATGATCGCAACGCCATGTGCGGGATAGCCGGGATCATCGCGCAGGAACGCGACGCGGTTGGAGCCGCTCTGCGCCGGGCCACCGATGCGCAAAGCCATCGCGGTCCGGACGACGCCGGACTCGAAATATGGCCATTCGGCGCCGGCTGGCTCGGCTTCGGCCACCGCCGGCTTTCGATCCTCGACCTCTCCCCGCTCGGCCACCAACCGATGGCGACCGGGCCCGGCGGATCGTGGATCACCTACAACGGCGAAATTTACAACTTCGCCGCGCTGCGGGACGAATTGATCGCCTCGGGAGTTTCGTTCCGCAGCGCCGGCGATACCGAAGTGCTGCTCCGGGCATTGGCCCACTGGGGCGTCGCCGCACTGGCGCGACTCGAAGGGATGTTCGCCTTCGCCTATTTCGACCCCGCACGGCAGCGGCTGCTCTTGGCCCGCGATCCGGCGGGGATCAAGCCGCTGTACGTGGCGAAATCCCCGCAGGGACTCGCCTTCGCCAGCGAAGTCCGGGCCTTGCTCGCCACCGGGATGGTGTCCCGGAAACTCGATCGCGCGGGCATCGCGGGGATGCTCGCCTACGGGGCCGTGCAGCATCCGCGGACGCTCTTCGCGGAGATCCGCTCCCTGCCGCCGGGGACGTACCAAGAATTCGAACCGGCTGAAAACGAGGCCGGCTGGCGCGAGTGCGCGGACCCCATCCCGTTTTGGAACTACCCTACCCCGGATCAATCTTGGACACGCCCGCGGGCGGTCGCCGCGATCCGCGATGCGGTCGAATCCGCGGTGCGCGATCACCTGATCGCCGATGTCCCCGCCGGGCTGTTTCTCTCGTCCGGGTTGGACAGCACCATCCTCGCCGGCATCGCCGCGAAATATTCGCCGTCGATGCACTCGTTCACCGTGTCGTTCGGCGAACACCCGGAGTTCGACGAAGCGAGCGCCGCCGAACGGACCGCCGAACTCTTCGGCCTCACGCACGCCACGATCCCGCTGCCGGCGGACGAGGCGGAAGCGGCCACGGCCGAGTGGCTCGCCGCTCTCGATCAGCCCTCGATCGACGGGCTCAACGTGTTTGTGATCGCGCGGGCCGTGCGAGCGAGGGGCATCAAAGTCGCCCTCTCGGGATTGGGGGCCGACGAACTCTTCGGCGGTTACCCGAGCTTCCGCGACGTGCCGAAGCTGCGCCGGTTCGCGCGCCTGTTGAACCCGTTGCCCGGAGGACTTCGCCGCGGGATCGCCGACGCGATGTCCGCGCACAAGACCCACTCCGTTCGGGCCAAACTCCGGGATATGGTCTCCGGTGCCCCGGACTCGGTGAGCCTCTACTTGCACCGCCGGCGCTCGCTCTCCGAGTCGCAACTCGCCGAGTTGGGGTACTTCCCCGGCGAACTCGGCCTCGATGCCGGGTTCCACGATGCCGACGCCTACCCGACCACAGACGATGTCGCGGGCGATTCGGCCGCGTTGATCTCGAGGTTGGAATCGATCTATTACCAAGGCAATATGCTCCTCCGCGACGGCGACGCCAACGGCATGGCCTTCGGCCTCGAACTCCGCGTCCCGTTCCTCGCGCAGAAATTGATTGACTTGGCCCACGCCATCCCCGGCGAGATCCGCGTGCCGGCCAACGGGCCCGGCAAGTTTTTGCTCCGCGAAGCGTTCGCCGATGTCATTCGGCCGGAGCTACTCCAGCAACCGAAACGCGGCTTCGCCCTCCCCATCAACCGCTGGATGCGGACCTCGCTGAAACCGATTTGCGACGAGGCGCTCCGGGTGCTGAACGATTTGCACGTCGTCGATCCGGCGGGCGTCGCCGCGATCCGACGCGAATTCGAGGCGTCGCCGGATTCGCCGAGTTGGTCGCGGCTCTTTTCCCTCTGCGTCTTGGGCGACTTCATCCGCCGCACCGGAGCGACCCTTTGACGCTCCGCGCGCTGCACGTCATCCCCGCCGTGGCCCCGCGCTACGGTGGGCCGAGTACCGCCATCGTGCAGATGACGGCGGCGCTCGCCGCGATCCCCGGCGTCGCGGTGGAAGTCGCCGCGACCGACGCCGACGGCGCCGCCGCGAAATACGACGGCGCGAGTTGGCCGGTGCCATCGGTGCCCTTGCACCTCTTCCCGACCGAAGGCTCGGAGCGTTACAAAAAATCGGCGGGCTTGTGGAATTGGCTCGATGCGAACATCCCGCGCTTCGATGTCGTGCACACCCACGCGGCTTGGAATTTCCCCACGTACGCCGCGTGCCGGTTGGCGGCGCGACACCGCAAGCCGCTCGTGTACCGCCCCTGCGGAACGCTGTCCGAGTACGCGTGGGGCCTGAAGCGGCCGTTGAAATGGGCGTACTGGTTCTGGCGCGAACGGGCCAACGTCGCGAGTGCCGCGGCGTTCCATTGCACGAGCGACGCGGAAGCCGCCGAGGTGAAAGCCCACCGGGCCGCGCGGGGACGTGTGGAGGTGATCCCCCTCGGGGTCGACCCGGCCGCGTGGACGGTGCCGGTCGACGCGGGTGAACTCCGCCGCCGCTGCGGGCCGAACGCCGGGGAATTGCCGATCGTCCTATTTCTGAGTCGATTGCACCCGAAGAAGGGCATCGTCGATACGCTGCTCCCCGCCTTCGCCCGGGTCCGCAGGCCGGCGTTCCTCGCTATCGCCGGCGGCGCCGACGAGCACGCCCCGGCGTATGAAAACGAAATCTATCGCGAGATCGAACGACTGAAATTGAACGACCGCGTAGCAATGCTCGGCCCGGTGGCCGCGGCGGAGCGTTGGGCGATGTTCGACGGCGCCGCTTTATTCGTGCTGCCCAGCCATCGCGAGAACTTCGGCATCGTGGTGGTGGAGGCGCTGGCCCGCGGTTGCCCGGCATTGGTGACGCCGGAGACGGCGACCGGGGAATATGTCTCGTCTTCGAAAGCCGGGAACGTCGTCCCGCGCGACGCGGCGAGTTTCGCAGTCGCCATCGACGAGCTACTTGCCGAAGGTCGCAGTCGCGGGGAGGCAGGACCGGTTGCGATTCGGGAGCAGTTGAGCTGGGCGCGGACCGCGGGAAGCTTGGTGGGAGTCTATCGGGACTGCAATCGGGGCCGCGCAACATGAGCCGGACGATTGTCTGGATTAGCTTGATTTCGTTAGAAAGGAAGTGAGTATGCTGACAAAACGCGTGTGGTTTCGCTGCGGCCGGAATCTCTTGGTTCAGAATGACCTCACCATGAGTCTCGGGTTCCAGAAACCGGGCGTATGACCCTCCCCCTCACCGTGCTCCTCGCCGCCAAGAACGAGGCCGCGAACCTGCCGAAGTGCCTTGCGGCACTCGCGGGGCGGGTGGAACGCACCGTCGTGATCGATTCGCAGAGTACCGATGCCAGCGCCGAGATCGCTCGCGCCGCGGGAGTCGAAGTCGTCCAGTTCCATTACGCCGGCGGCTACCCGAAGAAGCGGCAATGGGCGCTCGAGACCCTCGCGATTTCCACCGAATGGATTCTTCTGCTCGATGCCGATGAAGTCGTGCCGCCGGCGCTGTGGGGCGAAATCGCGGTCGCCATCGCCGAGCCCGATGCCCCGGCGGCATTCCTGATCACGAAGGGCTTCCACTTCCTCGGGCGGCGGTTCCGCTTCGGCGGCTTCTCGTTCGCCGCGGTTCTGCTTATGCGCCGGGGGAAAGGCCGCTTCGAGGAACTCGTGAGCGATTCGGCCGGGGCGCTCGACATGGAAATCCACGAACGCGTGATCGTCGACGGGGCCATCGGCCGGTTGAACACACCGCTGATCCACGACGATTTCAAGGGTTTGGAGGCCTACATCGACCGGCACAACCGCTATTCGACGTGGGAAGCCAAACTCCGACACGAATTCCTCGCGAGCGGGTCCTACGGTAGCCGAAGCGTGCGCCCGAAACTCTTCGGGAACGCCCAAGAGCGCCGCCGCTGGCTGAAGAAACTCGCGATCCGCACGCCCGGGGAATCGTTCCTTTGGTTCGCGTATCACTACGCGTTCCGACTGGGTTTCTTGGAAGGCCGCGCGGGCTGGGTCGCCTGCCGCTTGAGGTCGGATTACATCGCGGCCGTGCGGGCGAAGATGATCGAATTCCGGAGGCAGCATGTCCGCGCTTCGCAATAAACGAGTCCTCGTCACCGGCGGGGCTGGGTTTCTCGGCCGCAACGTCTGCGCCGCGATCCGGACGCGCGAACCGGCCGCGATCATCGTGCCCCGCAAAGCCCAGTACGACCTCACCGAGCAATCGCTCGTGCGGAAACTCCTCGACGACTCCGGGCCCGACGCCATCGTGCACCTCGCGGCCGTCGTCGGCGGTATCGGGGCCAACCGCGAAAACCCCGGCCGCTACTTCTACGAAAATGCCATCATGGGTATCCTCCTTTTGGAAGAAGCTCGCAAGCGCGGCATCGGCAAGTTCGTGAACGTCGGCACGATCTGCTCGTATCCGAAGTTCACCCCCGTGCCGTTCCGCGAAGACGACCTCTGGAGCGGTTACCCCGAAGAGACCAACGCCCCCTACGGCATCGCCAAGAAAGCGGTCATGGTTCAAGGGCAAGCGTATCGGCAGCAATACGGCACCGCCGCGATCACGCTGCTGCCGGTGAACCTCTACGGACCCGAAGACAACTTCGACCCCGCCAGCAGCCACGTCATTCCCGCGCTCATCAAAAAGGTCATCGAAGCGCGGGACGCGGGACAGAAATTTATCGATGTCTGGGGCACCGGCACCGCCTCGCGCGAATTTCTGTTCGTCCGCGATGCGGCCGAGGGAATCGCCCTGGCCACCGAAGCCTACGACGACCCCGAACCGGTGAATCTCGGCAGCGGCATGGAAATCACGGTGAAGGCCCTCGCCGAACTGATTTGCGAGTTGTGCCGTTTCCCCGGCGAATTGAAGTGGGACGCCAGCAAACCGGACGGCCAACCGCGGCGCTGCCTCGACGTCACCCGCGCGGCGGAGCGCTTCGGATTCCGGGCCACGACCGACTTCCGGACCGGGTTGAAGGAATCGATCGCGTGGTACGAAGCGAACCGGGGCCGGGCGTGAAACCGCGTGCGATTCTACTCTACCACTTCTTCCACCCGGACGAGGTCGTCAGCGCCCGGCAATTCTCCGACCTCGCGGTCGGGTTGACCGTTCGCGGGTACGACGTCCTCGCGTTGCCGAGCAACCGCACGTGGAAGAATGACACCGCGTTGTCAGCGGTCGAGCATTGGGCCGGGGGTGGAATCCGCCGCCTCTGGCGACCGGCTTGGGCGCAGGCGTCGAACCGGGGGCGAATCTTCAATTCGCTCTGGATGATCGCCGCGTGGACGTGGCAAGCCTTGACCTTACCCCGAGTGCCGGGAGAGGTCGTGATTGTCGGCACCGATCCGATGCTCGCGGTCCTCGTGGCGTGGCCGTGGAAGTTTCTCCGGCCCAGTTCCCAAGTCGCGCATTGGTGCTTCGATCTCTACCCCGAAGCCGCCGTCGCGGACGGATTGCTGAAGCCCGGGTCGATGTTCGGAAAGCTGCTCGGCTCCCTTTTGAAACGCGCCTATCGACGCTGCGATGCGATCGCCGACCTCGGCCCTTGCATGGGCGGACTGCTGGCGAAATACGAGACTCCGGCGAAGCGGGCGACGATCACACCTTGGGCGCTCGTCGAACCCGGAGCCGTGAGCCGACCGGACGAAACGGTGCGCACGGCTTTGTTCGGCGCGGGGGCCAAACTCGGCCTGCTCTACTCGGGCAGCTTCGGGCGGGCCCACAGCTACGTCGAATTTCTGGCACTCGCCCGGGCACTACGCGGGACCGGGATCGAGTTCTGTTTCGCCGGCCGCGGCAATCGGGCAGACGAATTGAAAGCCGCGATGGAACCGGCCGATGCGAACGTCCGCTTCGCGGGGTTCGCGCCGGAGTCGGAGTTGGAATTGAGACTGACCGCGTGCGACCTGCACCTCGTCAGTCTCCGGGAGGAATGGACCGGCACGGTGGTGCCGTCCAAATTCTTCGGGGCGCTCGCCGTCGGCCGGGGGGTACTCTTCGCGGGTTCCCCGGATTCGTCGATCGCGATCTGGATTCGCGAGCACTCGGTCGGTTGGGTTCTCCGAGAAAATACAATAGGCGAAGTCGCCGAAGCGCTCCGACTCCTCGCGGAGAATCCGGCCGAGCGACTCGCCCTTCAAAACCGTTGCTTCGCGGTCTATCATCGACACTTTTCGAAGTCGCGGCAGCTGGGGGCGTGGCATTCGACGGTTCAGTCGATCTCCAAAAGACTCTGATCGGGGGAGAATCCGTACCGGGCCATCCGGACCGACCCGTCGCCGAGGACGATGTTGAACGAGTTCGTATGACTCGATCCGGCGGTCGGATCGCACGTCGCCCATTTCACATCACGGTTCGCGATCCAACTCGGTTTCAGGATCGTGTCGTTGTCCCACCCGTCGACATACCCTTGGTCGTCGTTGCAGTCGTTGGCCTGCTCGCGGCTCCAGAACAATTGCTTTTCTCCGACCATGGGCGTCTGACTGAGGCCCCGGGTCGCCCGGGTGAAATCGGTGCGGCCCGCGTGGTTGAACGAAGGGAACCAATAAGCGGCCCCGAGAGTATAAGCCGGGGCGACCAACGGGCCGTCGAACGCGCCGTAATCGATCAACCCGCGGGACAACGCGGGGTCGTTGGATGTGCGGCGCGTCGGGCAGAGGTAAACTTTGATGCTGGCGGCGGCGGCCTGCTGCCACGGGAGCCGGTAGACGTTTTCTCGATCCAAGTACGGTAGCAGGTGGTACGCCCACCCGGAATGCCGGGCCCCCTCCGCCCACCAATACCCGCCGCCGCTGGGGCTGCACCCGACGGCGTCGTGGTGGTTGTGCCAAGCGAGGCCGATCTGCTTGAGGTTGTTTTTGCACTGCAACCGCGCCGCGGACTCGCGCACTTTTTGCACGGCCGGCAACAGCAATCCGAGCAAGATCGCGACGATGGCGATCACCACCAGCAACTCGATCAGCGTGAAGGCGCGGCGCCCGAAACTTTCCAATCGATGCGTCATCGGTCGTCCCCGAGAATAGGTTCCGGAAGGGAGATGTTCTCCTTTACGCACATCCACCATGTCGGGGGCGGGCGGCGCACAATTGCTAGTGGTGACGAAGATGCGGACAGAAGCGCGGCCCGAACTGCGAATACTTGCGGGCTCATTCGCAGTTTTCCGCAGCCCGGAAGAACCGATTACCGAAGAATTCCGCCGGTGCGGAAATCGGCACAGTGGTACGCGCGGAATATTGAGCCCACACTCGAGTCGCTCGAATCGAAAACTGTCCCGCGCCCGGCCATTCCTTTCGGGCTAGAATTTCGCCAAGAAAACTCGAGCCGAGATTGTCCGCGAGATTCATCTCGCGGCCTTCTCGAGAACGCCGACGCCCGCCGAGTCGGAACGGATCGAGAAACACCTCGACCGCGAAACGAATCGAAAGAACGGTCTCGAAGATGTGATGTGGGTGGTGCTGAACAGCAAAGAGTTTCTGTATAACAAGGGATTCGCGGGGAACCGAGGCGACGGCGTCAACCGATTTCTGCGGCCCGCACTTCCCGATTATCCGACGCCCCTGTCCTCGATTCCATTTCGCCAATTGTCCCGGCCTTGCCGATACTGCGCCGGAGGCGGCTTTCTCCGGCTACGCAGCAATTGATGAGCGGCGTACGCACATTTCCCAATCTTCCCAACCGGTTCCATTTGGTGGCGGGCCGGTTGTCGGGCATATTATCGATACTCGCAATTGAGTCGGCGCCGGTCGGCCACGGAAGCACTCGGGATTCACACCAGGCTGGGGGATTTAGGAATGGATCATCTGTTTCGGAACGGCTCGCTATTGAGTCTGTTGATGCTCGCGGTCGCCGCAGCAGAGGGCCGCGCGGCCCATTGCGGTTTCTGCCGTTACCCGGCGGCGTGCGTCAGCCGAGAGCAGTGCGCCCCCGCGGTCCTCGCCCCGCAGGTACAGTACCGCACCGTCACCGAATATCAGACGGAAGTGCAATATCGACCCGTCTCGAAGACGGTCTATCAACCGCAGACATTCACGAGTCAGCGGGCCGTGTACGACACCGTGAATGAAACGGTTCCGTACACCGTCAACCGGCAGGTCGTGCAGCAGCACCAAGCCTCGCAACCGTACACCGTGAATCGTCCGGTTTACGAAACGAACATGGTCGAGCAGCGCTACACCGTGAACCGCCCGGTCGCCCGCGAATTCGCGGTGCAGATCCCATACAGCACGTACCACAATGTCTACGAGCAGCACGTCCGCCAAGTCCAGCGCACCGTCAATCGGCCCGTGGTTCAAGAATATACGGAACCGGTCCAATACACCGTGAATCGCCGGGTCGTCGAGCAGCACGTCCGCGAGCACACGTATACCGTGAATCGCCCGGTCGTGAACGATTATCTCGAGGCGGTTCAATACGCCGTCAATCGCCCCGTGTACGAGCAACACGTCCGCGATGTGCCTTACACGACCTACCAGCGCGTGGTCGAGCCGTACTGCGAACCGGTGACGACGACGACCGTCCACTCGGTCTACGAGCAGCACGTCCGCGAGCAGCGTTACTTGACGTATCGCAACGAAACGCAGACTTACCAAGAGCCGGTGAACTATACGACTTACCGCAACGTGTCGGAAACGCACACCAGTTACCACCCCGTCACCCGCTACCGCAGCGTGACGGAACTGCAGACGCAGACCCGGACGAGGACCGTCGTCGAACCGGTGACCACCGAGCGCGTCGTCCAAGTTCAAACCGGCGAATATCAAACCATCGCCGAATTCGTCCCGGGCCCCATCGTCAACCGCATGGTCCGCACCGCCGGCACTTGCAGTTTCGACCCTTGCACCTGCACCACCCGCTATTGCCCCGGCCAATTGGTCTGCGAACGAGTCCAGTGCCCGGGCCACACTGTCTGCAAAAAGATCTTCGTACCGCGCACGGAGTGCCGGACGATCCGCGAGACGCATTGCGTGAGCCGGTACGTGTGCGAAGAAGTCCAAGTGCCCGTGACGAAGTGCGTGCCCTACACGGAATGCGTGGCGCAGAATTACACCGTCTGCCGCGTGGTGCCCGAAGTGCAAACGCGGATGGTCACCCGCTGCGTCGTCCAACGGATTCCCGAAGAGCGCGTCTGCCAGATCCCGTACACGACCTGCCGGATGGAACAGCGCCAGCATACGCAGATGGTCACGCGGCACCGCTGCTACACGGTGGCCCACCAGCACGTGCGGCAAGTCCCGTATACGACCTGCCGCACCGTCACCGAAATGCACACCCGCATGGTGCCGCGCCGGACGGTGAGCTACGTTCCGGAAACGCGCACGGTGCAGATCCCGTACACGACCTGCCACGTCGTGCCGGAAATGCACACCCGGTACATCACGCGGCGCGTTTGTTCGTACGTGCCGGAAACGTACGTGCAGAACATCCCGTACACGACTTGCCAAGCGGTCCGGCAAGATCACGTCCGCACGGTGATGCGTCGGACGGTGGAATACGTCCCCGAAGAATGCGTCCGCATGATCCCGGTACGCACCTGCCGGATCGTCCAAGAGCAACACGAACGCGTCGTCCGCTGGTGCACGACGCATTGCGTTCAAGAACAGCATTGCCGCACGGTCTGCCGGACCGTCTGCCGAATGGAACCGGTCACGGAGTGCCGGATGGTGCCGACGACCGTGTGCGAAATGCAAGCCTACACGGTGTGCCGGCCGGTGACGCGCTGCGTCCCGGTTTGCGTCCCCTGCTGCGAATGACGGTTTGAAATTGAAACTCGAAACGAAGCCCTCCCGAAATCGGGAGGGCTTTTTTCGTTACGCCGGTTCGAGCACTTGCAGGGTCACGCCCGTCACCAGGTCCTTCACCCGCAACCGATACTCGGCCATGTGCGGAGCTCTCAAATGCGCTTGTAGCGTTTCCACGCTCGACCATTTTTCGACGGCGATCACGGTGTTCAGCCGCGGCGGCACTTGGACCGCGATCGCCGTCGGCACGTCGATCGCGGCACCGTATTCGAGGCATCCCTCCTCGGCTCGGACGAGCGGCACGACCCAATGGAACTGCTCGAGGAACGCGGCCCGTCGGCCGGGGGTGACATCGATGGTGGCGATCACGTGGATCATGGAGTCGGTCTCGGCGTGATAGAAGTTGTCTCAATCTACCGCCATCGGCATAGCCTTGCGAGAGCCGCCGGTGCATAATCGGTGGCATGAGCCGAGAAACCGATCTGCAGCGCGTCCTCGCCGGCGGCCTCGTCGCGGTGGTCCGCGCCCCAGATGCCAGCCACCTCGTCGATGTCATCGCGGCCCTCGCCGAAGGGGGCGTGGGCGTCGCCGAAGTGACCCTCACCGTGCCCGGCGCGCTCGATGTCCTCAAAGCCGCCAAGGCCCAGCTCGGCGACCGCGTGTTATTGGGCGCCGGCACGGTGCTCGACCCCGAGACGGCCCGGGCGGCCATCCTCGCCGGAGCGGAATTCATCGTCTCGCCGACGCTGAATTTCGACGTCATCCGCCTCTGCAAGCGCTACGACATACTCGTCTTCCCCGGCGCCTTCACGCCCACGGAAATCTTGGCGGCGTGGGAAGCGGGAGCCGACGTCGTGAAGGTCTTCCCGGCCGATGTTCTCGGCCCCGCCTACTTCAAAGCGATGCGCGGCCCACTCCCGCAAATCCGCCTGATGCCGACCGGCGGCGTCGACTTGAATACGGCCGGCGAGTTCCTCCGTGCCGGCGCCTGCTGCTTGGGCGTCGGTTCGCAATTGGTCGATCCGAAAGCCGTCGCGCGGCAGGATTTCGAATACCTCCGCGGCCTGGCTTGGCAGTACACGCAAGCGGTACGCCTGGCCCGAGGCGATGAATTGCAGCGGGATTAAAACAATACAGATTGAACTGCGGAGACGCGGAAACGCGGAGAAAAGTTCTGAGAGAACGAACCAACCATCGTCCTGTATAACCCTGCCATTTGTTCTTCTCCGCGCCTCCGCGTCTCCGCGGTTCAAATTCTTCTGGTTGAAATCCAATGGCCGATGTCGTGACCTTCGGCGAAGCGATGATCCGGCTCGCCCCGCCGCAGTTTCGGCGGCTCGAGCAGGCCCGATCGTTCGACGTCGAGATCGGCGGCGCCGAACTCAACACCGCCGTCGGCCTCGTGCGGTTGGGGCGATCCGTCGAATGGGTCGGGGCGCTGCCGGCGAATCCGCTCGGCGAGGCGGTCCGGAACCGCGCCCGCGAAGTCGGCGTCGGCACGGCCCACGTGAAGTTCTCGGCCGAGGGGCGTTGTGGGCTTTACTTCCTCGAATTCGGCGCCGCCCCGCGGGCCGGGTCGATCCTCTACGACCGCGCCGGCTCGAGCTTCGCGCTGTCCAAGCCCGGTGATTTCGACTGGCCCGCGATCTTCGCCGGGGCGCGTTGGTTCCACGTCACCGGCATCACCCCGGCGTTGAGTGCCGGGTGCGCGGCGTTGACATTGGAGGCGTTGAAGGCGGCCCGCGACGGCGGACTCGGGACGAGCCTCGACCTCAATTACCGCAGCAAACTCTGGGGCATCGCCGAGGCGGGACGGACGCTGGGCGAGCTGTTGCCGCACGTCGATTTGCTGATCGCCAGCACCGCGGACGCCGAGCAACTGTTCGGAATCGTGGGGTCGAACTTCGCGGAGGTGGCGAAACAATTCCACGGGCGATTCGGTGTGCAGCACGTCGCCGGGGTTGTGCGCGAGACGCCGCTGGTCTGGCGGAATCGCTTCGGCGCCGTCGGCTACTCCGCCGGAGCGTCCCACGAAACGGCGACGTACGAAGCCGAAATCGTCGACCGCTTGGGTGCCGGCGACGCCTTCGCGTCAGGTGTAATCCACGGCCTGCTCGACGGCGACTTCGCCAAGGGCCTGCACTACGGCGCGGCACTCGGCGCCCTCAAACACACAGTCCCCGGCGATCTGCCACTCATCGCCTTCGACGAGGTCGAAGCCGTACTCGCGGGGCAAGGTCTGCGCATCCGCCGGTGAGTCAAGCCACGCCGTGTTCGGTTTCGGCCGCGAGCGCCGCCCATTGCCGCTGGCACTCGGCCAAGGTCACGGTGCGCTCGTCGCGCCAGAGGTCGTCGAAGGTTTTCTCCACGAATTCCCCCACGGGCGAGTCGGTGAAGAATTCGTAGCGGGCCACTTCGCTGATCGGCCGGTCCCGGAAGTAGAACGAGAGCGACGCGAAGTTGTCGGTCTGGAATAATGAGAACGGCGGCGTTCGCCAATACAGACGAATTTCGACGCGACCATCCCCCGCGAACTCCGCCGCGATCTCCGCCAGCGTCTGGAGCGATTCGTCCATCCGCTTCATCACATCGTCGTCCTGGCGCTCGGCGGCGCGGGCCTTCGCAGCAGGGCTGGCCGGGTGGAGTAGCAGTAATTGCATACCGGCAAATCGCTTTCGTGCGAGGGCCTCGGCGATGGCTTGCAAAAGGATTTTGCGTTCCTCCAAATGCTTCGGGTGTCGCGTGAACGGCAAGATGTAAGTACTCAGCATGCGCGTCGATTTCGATTTGCGGATGTTCCGCGCGAGCTTGAAATAATCGAAACCGTCGACCTCTTTGCCGTTCGCCCGCTTCATCTGTCGCCAGTAGAGTTCGAGCAAAATGAAGAAGACGACCGAGGAAATCAGATTGGTGCCGACGCCGAGGAGGATGTCTTTGGCCCGCTCCTCCGCGAAGAACGCCCCCGCGATCAAGCCGATCGCCAAGGCGATCACGGAGATCATCACGTGCCAAGGTCGCAGTTTCATGGGGGTTCCAAAAATCCGTGGCACACGCGGTTGACCCGGCCCGGTCGGGAGGGCATAATTAGCCCTGTTGATCCCGCCTGTTATTCGCCAGTCGCAATCCTACCTTTGGCGGTCCTGCCATGCTCGATATTTCCCTCGGTCGGTCGGCTTCCAGACTTTGCTCCGGGACGCACCGGCGGGACTTCCTCCGCGTCGGGGGCCTCGGGGCACTGGCGCTGCCGGTGTTGCTGCGGGCCGAGAGCGCGCTGGCGAAGGAGAAGGCGACGCTGAAAAAGGGCGCCGGCGTCAAAGCGAAGTCGGTCATCCTCGTCTACCTCGGCGGCGGGATGACGCACCACGACACCCTCGATCCGAAGCCGGACGCGGCCGAGGAAATCCGCGGCAAGTACAAGGCGATTGCCACGAACGTCACGGGCCTCAGCATCGGCGAAAAGCTGCCGTTGATGGCCAAGCAGATGGACAAGATTTCGCTCGTCCGCAGCGGCGCCCACAACAACGACCACCACGAGACCGCCACGAACTGGGTTCTGTCCGGCCGCTTCGGTTCGCCCTTCGGCGACTATCCCGCAATCGGCGCGATCGCCGCGCAAGAGTTCGGGTTCAGCGGGACCATCCCTCCGTACGTCAGCGTGCCGCGGAATCCGTCGTTCACGTGGGAACTCGGCAAGAGCGCGTTCCTCGGCGGCCGGTTCGAATCGTTCAAGGCCGGCGACCCGAATCAGAAAGATTACAAAGTCCAAGACCTCACCGCCGCCGAGCCGATGAGCGCCAAGAAGATCGAACGCCGCGAGAATCTATTGAAGGCGGTGGATGGCCTCGCCAAGAAGGTCAATGGCAACGATCAGATCGCGACCTACGACGAATTCCACCAGCGCGCCGCGCAGATGATCCTGTCGACCGAAGCCCGCAAAGCCTTCGCCATCGAAGACGAAGACGCCAAGCTCCGCGACCGCTACGGCCGCAACACGGCGGGGCAATCGTGCTTGCTGGCCCGGCGGCTCGTCGAAGCGGGGACGCGCTTCGTCACCGTCAACTATGGCGGCTGGGATCACCACGCCAAGATCTTCGAGGGGCTCGACAAGAAACTGCCCGAGTTCGATGCGGCGATCAGTACCCTCATCGCCGACATGGCCGACCGCGGCACCTTGGACGATACGCTCGTCGTTGTGATGGGCGAATTCGGCCGCGGTCCGAAGATCAACAAAGACGCCGGCCGCGATCACTGGGGCCAAGCCGCGTCGCTGCTGTTCGCCGGTGCCGGCGTCAAAAAGGGCTTCGTACTGGGCAAGACCGACAAGCAGGGCGGCACCGTCACCCAGCGCCCGGTCGCCCCGGCCGACGTCTGCTTCACCATCCTCGACGCCCTCGGCGTCAACCCCCGCAAGGAACTCCGCACCCCGGACGGCCGGCCCATCGAAGCCCTCGATTTGGGCGAATCGGTGAAAGAATTGTTCGCGTAGTGGTGGTCACTCGGCCGGCTTCAGGTGCTTCGGCTCATTTTGCCGGCGATCCCGCATGGCGGCATCGAAGGCGTACGCATCGGCAAGATGGAATCGGTGGCCGAGTCGCCGGTGCTGACGGTGAACGGGAAGAAGCATTATCGGAAGAGCGAAGCGGGGGATTTCGTGCTGCTCTTCGCGGCGAAGCCGGACCATAAGGCCGCGCTGGCCGTGCGCATCAAGGGGCACAAGGAATGGTTCGCTTGCGAAGCGTGGAAAGCGACCGACACACCCCCCGCGCCGGCCCCGCTGAAATGAGACATGCGCTACTTCGGCGCTTCGATCCGGAGCCGTGGTGGAACGGCCACCTCCACGCGGGCGATCGAACCGTTGAAATGGCGAATCCGCACGCGGGCCCCTTCCGTCAAGACACCGCCATGGGCGACATTATGCCGGTAACCCGTGTGGAAGCTGCTTTGGGAAACGGTGAACTCCTGCCCGTCGATACGCACTCGGTCGTATCGGGGGTGTTGATTCACGATTTCGACGACGCCCTCGGCAGTCGATAGCGAGTCCGATTGAATGGCGCTTTGCAACTCCTGGTAAAAGATGAAGTTGCCGGCGAGATTGCGGACGAAAATCGAGAGCCAAAAGAAAGTCATCGCCAAACAGAATGCCCGCACGGAGCGGGACATCCCGGGAAATTTCCTTCGGATGAGTGCGTATCCGACTCCGACCGCACCGAGAATCAATGCGGAATGGATCGCAATGGTCGCCGCGGCCCTCCAACCCCATGGCGTGGCCTCGAACACCGTTTGATATTCGATCATCGTTTCACCCCCGCGTCATCGGCGCCGGGGCGACGCCGTCGAAGCGGCGGTTCTCGTCGAAGAGCCCGGCGAAGGCCGCGTCGGTCAAGTAGTTGGCCCGGCGGTGGCGGCCGATGCCGGTGTCGGCGAACGACACGGCCATCTCCCCGGCTGGGATGCGCGTCAGGTCTTTCGATTCCTCGCCCAGCACTTCCATCCACGCGGTACGGGCCGTGCCGTGCTTCGGCAGGCCGAAGATTTGCATGGCGGCGCTGTTGCTAACCATCGTCGTCCAATCATTCGGATAGAGCTGGCGAAGTTGCCCGAGGTCTTGCCAGAAAGTCCAGCATTGCAGGCCGTAGCCGCGCAGGAGCGTCATCGCGGTGCGCAGCAGTGGCATCGCCCCGAGTTGGGCTGCTTCGTCGACAAGAAACAACGTCCGCAGATGCGGGAGTTTCTTCCGGCGGAGCACCGTCGACAGCAATGTCGCGACCCAGGCCCGCAGTACGGCCCGGTGGCTTTCGAGCTTCTCCGGTGGAATCACGAGGTAGATCGTCACCGGGTCGCCGGCCAGCAGCGATTCGAGAGCAAAGGTCGATTTTTCAAGCGACTTCGCCACGACCGAACTGCCGAGACACTTCATGTACGTACACGCCGTCGTGCGGATGCACGGACGCGTTTTGTCCGACGGGGCCGAGAGGTAGGCCACGAACTCGTCGCGGGCCAGCGGGTTCAGCACTTCCTTTTTGTCGAGCAGCACCGCCAAGTGGTAATCGAGATCGTCCATATACAGCAACCGGCGGAGCGCGCTCGGATTGCGGTCGCTCGCCGGTTCGGACGTGGCGAGGTGGGCGATCAACCCGGCGGTCAACCCGCGGCCGGTGTCGTCCCAATAGCGGTCCGTGCTGAAGCTGTGATCGACCGCGAATTGCGTCGCCAGCATTTCCGCATCGGACTCCGGATCGGCCCCCGGCAGACGGAACAAATCGAACGGATTGAGCGCATCGGTTTTGTCGGTCACCAAGCCGAACGGATCGAGGATGACGACCTTCTGCCCCATCTCCCGGCGGCGCCGGGCGGTCACTTGGCTCAGTTCGCCTTTGATATCTACGGCGATCACCGACCCGGGGTATGTCAGCAGATTCGGGATGATGACGCTGACCCCCTTGCCGGCCCCCGTCGGGGCTATGGTCATGAGGTGGCCGTCGCCTTCGTACAGGAGGGGGTCGAAGTTCGTCGGGGTCGGCTCGGCCGCAACTTGAGCCGTGTGGAACCCGGGGGCAGACCGTGGTGGAACGCCTTTCCAACCGAGGTAGAGACTGCGAGCGGGCCAATTGAGCAATCCGGAGTCGTTAGCGGGCTTACGTTTACGGCGAGCTGGCTTCACGGGTGTCGGACGGGGGGGGACGGTCATCGCATCTCCTCCGCGGGTAGGATAAACTGAAAGTAATGCCGGATCAGGCGGCACTCCATCATACGCAAACCACCGCGCGGAGTTGGGCAGGGTCGCGAAAAGGTCGGCTGTCGGCCGTTCGCTGATAACTGATCGCCGATTCGGCTTGGAAAGGTTTGCAAAGTGACGGTCGTCAGCGATCAGCTTCAAGCAGTCAGCCAGAAACTCGGTCCGCATTCGAGCAGCGTTGTGCGGCCTAGGCTTCCGAAATCTTCGTCGCCCACTCGTATCGGATCACTTCGCGCGGAACAGCTTGCTCCGGATGCGGCAGCGGTGTAGCCAGAATTGCGCCACCGTCTTCAGCGTGTCGACGCCGTAGCGGGTGCTGCGCTTGAAGTTGATGCTGCTGGCTTCGTGGAAGTACCGCACCGGCACGGGCACGTCGCCGAGGCGGAACTTGAAATGGACGCACTGCACGAGGAATTGCGTGTCGAAGACGAAGTCGTCGCTGTTGCGCTCGAAGGGGATCGTTTCCAACACGCTGCGCCGGTACACGCGGAAGCCACTGTGAAACTCGCCGAGGTTTTGGCCCAGCGTGACGTTCTCGAACAGCGTCAGCGCCCGGTTGCAGAGATACTTCCACCACGGCATCCCGCAAGCGAGGGCTTCCGGCCGAGAGCGGATGCGATTGCCGAGCACCACGTCGCAAATACCGAGTTCGATGAAACTGACTGCGTGCGGGATCACCCGGCTGTCGTACTGGTAGTCCGGGTGGATCATCACGACGATGTCGGCCCCGGCCTTCAGGGCGTAGTCGTAGCACGTCTTCTGGTTGCCGCCGTAACCGGTGTTCTTGGCGTGAACGATCACCGTCAACCCCATGCTGCGGGCGAGTTCGGCGGTGTTGTCCTTGCTACAGTCGTCGACGAGCAGGATTTCGTCGACCGAATCGGCCGGGAAGTCGGCGATGGTCGCGGCGAGCGTCTTGGCCGCGTTGTACGCGGGCAGCACCGCGATGATCTTGTGCCGCCGGTGCGGCTTCGGCGACTTCGGGTGCAGTACCTCCGCGACATCGACCGGGGCATGCACGGGGTTCAACGGCGGGATGTCGAGCAGCGATTCGGGCATGCGGAATAGGGTATGGGGTGCGGGGTGTGGGGTTTAGGGGTTGGGGGTGGAAATTGGAAGGGAGTTTCCCACCCCTACGGGGTTCGGTGATTTGGCCCCGGAGGGGCCGCGGACTGTAGCCACGGGTGGAGCGCAGCGCAACCCGTGGACAATGGCCGAAGGGATTCTGCCCCGGAGGGGCAGCGGGGCGTACGGCCGTGAGGCGGTTCAATCGAATACGTAGCGTTCGTCGCATTCGATCTCGTGGAACTGCAGCATCCTCAAGAACTCGGATCGGAAATCTTCTTTCCTGTGATGGTTCTCTTGGCCGGCGATGTACCGTTTCACAGCGCCCTCTTGAGATTTGCTCACCGAGAAGACACCGTAGCCTTCTTGCCATGCGAAGGCACCGAGCGTCGGGAACTTGTCGTGGATCCACTTCGAGGAGCCCGACTTGAGTTCGCGCATCAGATCCGAAATGCACCGGTCCGTGCGCCAGCGGAAGTAGAGGTGAACGTGATCTTCCACACCGCCGATGGCCAAGAGGACACCTTTCTCGTCACGGACGATTCCGCCGCTGTAGGGGTACAAGCGAGATGCCACGTCGGGCGCGATCCACGGTTCTCGGCGCTTGGTGCTGAAGACGACGTGCAGGAGGATTTGGGAATAGGTACCCGGCATGGTTTGCTCCTTCGCCCTTCCCCCGATGAATCGGAAGGTGTCGGCGGTGTCCGTTAGCGTTTTCGGTCCCGTGCGCCCCGCCGCCCCTCCGGGGCGGATTTCGTCGCCCCAATATGCCACGAGTTGCGCTGCGCTCCACCCGTGGCTACAGTCCGCAGCCCCTCCGGGGCCGAGTGCACGATCGGAGATTCCCGGTCGATCGTCGTCGATCAAACTTTATTCGTGCGATTACTGGGATTCGCGGTCCCTTCCGATTTCATCCGCCCCGGCACTCCCAATCCGTGCGTCTCCATCAGCACCCCGTTCGCCAGCAGCTCCGCCGTCGGGCCGTCGGCGGCGATCCGGCCGCCATCCAGCACGATGGTCCGCGGGCAGGTGTCGAGGACCATCTCCAAATCGTGGGTCGCCAACAGCAGCGTCGTCGAAAGCCCCAACACGGTGTGGATCAATTCCCGGCGGCCCCGGGGGTCGAGGAACATGCTCGGCTCGTCGAGCAACAAGATCCCCGGCTTCATCGCCAGCACTCCGGCGAGGGCGGCGCGGCGCTTCTCCCCGCCCGATAGCCGGTGCGGGGAGCGCTCCTCGCAGTCGATCAACCCGAGCAATTGCAGGCTCGCGCGGGCATTGGCCACGGCTTCCTCCGGCGTCTGACCGAGGTTCAACGGCCCGAAGGCGACGTCTTCGAGCACCGTCGCGCTGAACAATTGATCGTCGGGATTCTGGAACACAACGCCGATGACTTCGGGGAGTTTCTTCTGCGATTTCGCATCCGCGGCGTCCAACCCTTGCACGATCACCTGCCCCGGTTGCCCCGGCAGCACGCCGCAGAGCCTTAAGAACAACGTCGTCTTCCCCGCGCCGTTCGGCCCGACGATCGCGACCCGTTCGCCCACCGCGATTTCGAACGAGACGTTGTCGAGCGCCCGCCGGCCATCGATGAAGCGATGCGTCAGATTCGCCACTTTCAGCGCTGTCATAGCCACCACTCCGCGACGAGCAGTGCGGCGATCATCGCGACGACAATCCCGAACCCGGCGACATCCCCGGCGGTCGTGCGGAAGTGCCGGATCGTGTGGAACCGGCCGTCGAATCCCCGGGTCCGCATCGCGTCGGCCACCTGCTCGGCCCGGTCCCCGCCGCGGACCAGCAGCGACCCGATGGCCTGGCCGGTCGTTTGGTACGTCCGCAAATTCGTCGCGGGGTGGAAGGCTCGCGTCCGCAGCGCGATCCGCACCCGCCGGGCTTCGGCGAAGAAGAGGAACGCGTACCGATACGACAGCAGTGCGATCTGCACAAGCACCCCCGGCAGGTACAAATGATGCGCCGCCGCGAGGGTTTGCGTCAGCGGCGCCGTGCGCAACAGGATCAATCCGACGCACGAAATCGCGAGTGCACGCAGCGTCATCGACAGCGCCAGTGTCAAGCCGTTGTCATTGGTGAACGGGAAGACGATCAGCACCGGAATCATGCCGGCGAAGACGAACAGCAATCGCCCGGCGGCGTCGCGGCGTTCCAACCGGCCGAGCCGGACGCCCAGCAATCCGAGGGCGAAGGCGATCCCGGTCAAAATCGGGTGCGAGACGATGGCGAACGCGAGTGAAACCAGCAGGAGCGCCGCCAGTTTCCAGCGCGCATCCCAGCGCGACAAACAGGATGCGGGAATGGGCGGTTCGCGGGCGGCGAGCGTCATAATTTGCCGCGGTGTGACGGTTCGACCCCGTTGTGATACGGCCTGCGACCGGCTGGGCAAACTGCGAGTTCCGGGATGCCAAAAATCGGCGGTCGCAGTGCGGATTTGCTGATGAAGCGCGACGGCGGTGCCGATAATAGAAGCGAAGGATTCCGCACACCGAGGATTGGTCATGGCCCGCGCACGGATGGTTCTGCTTCTGGCCGCGGTCGCTTCGTCCGCGCTCGCCGGCTGCAAAGATTTCAACGGCCCCCGCAAGGCGATCAGCAAGCCGAAGCCGGACCTGCCCGAGTACAGCATCGAAGAGCAACAGCGCCGCGGCCGGGATAAGTACACGATCCCCGAAGACAATTTCCGCACCGGGCCGAACTTGAACATCGACCGACCCAGCCCGACCGGACGGTAGTTCACGCCGGTAACGGCTCGATGCCGAAATCGCGGACGGTGAACAGCGGGCGGTAGTCGTACTTCGAAAGCGCCACGCCCGCGCCTTGCAAGCGATCGCAAATGCAGACGACGCGCAGCACCTTCGCCCCCGACGCTTCGACCACTTCGATGGCTTGCAGTACACTGCCGCCCGTGGTCAGCACGTCGTCGATCACGACCACCGAATCCCCGGCGCGCACCATCCCTTCGAGCCGCTCTTTCGCCCCGTGTTCTTTGACCTTCTTGCGAACGAAGAATCCTTCGAGTGACCGCCCGTTGCGGTGGAACGCCGTGAGCGCCGCCGCGGCCATTGGGATCGCCCCGACCTCCAACCCACCGATGGCGTCGAACTCCAAATCTTTCGTGGCGTCGTAGAGGGCATCGCCCAAAAGCGAGATCGCCTCGGCGTGGAAAAGCACCTTCTTCGAGTTCACGTAGTAGCTGCTCTTCTTCCCCGACGCGAGGGTGAAGTCCCCGAATTGCAGGGCCCGTTCGCGGAAAAGCTGTTTGAGGCGGTCCATGGGAAGTGCGGAATTCGGAGTGCGGAATTCGGAGTGGAAGAGTCCCGTTGAACTTTTGGTATGATCCCAGAGTGCGGATGTCTTGGATTCCGCACTCCGAACTCCGAACTCCGAACTCCGCACTCGCATGCCCGTCTACACCGACCACGAAATCCCCGAGCACCTCACCGCCCTCGGGCTCACCGAGTGGTACCTCGAAGACGGCTGGATCCGCCGGAAGTACAATACCGACGGCTGGCCGCAGACGCTGATGGCCGTGAACGCCGTCGGCTACCTTTGCGAAGCCGCGTGGCACCATGCCGACCTCGCCGTCACCTGGGGCAAACTCTGGGTGAAGCTGCGCACCCACGACGCCGGCGGCGTCACCGACAAAGATTTTGAATTGGCGAAGAAGATCGAGGAAGTGGTACTCTATCGTCCTGTTGCCGAGAGCGCGCTCGCCCCCGGCAACCCGAAGAAGTTCGTCTTCACCAAGACTTGAAAGGCCCTCCCGCCATGAAAACCCTCGCTTGCTTGGCCCTGTTCGCATCGGCTTTGCCGACCATCGCCGCCGACGAGATCATCGTGCGGGGCGGCAAGAAGGACGCCCGCTTCGTCGTGCTGCGTCTACCCGAGACTTTCGAGCATCAAGCGGTCAAACTCGGCAAGGAGAACGTCCATTTGGTGGGGCGCGTCGGAGTGCTCCAGAGCCTCAAAGCCGACGAGCAATTGAAAGTGACCCGGGGCTTGCCCTTTTCCACCGATCACGTGCCGAGTTACAAATTCACCGAGGCGAAGGGCGAACATATCGACCTCGGTTTCGACGAACACGGTCGGAAAATTCTCCGCTTCGTCGACAAACCCCACGACGCCAAAGATCACTACCTCACCTTCAAGCCCTTCCACCAGATGTTCGACCCCAAGGACGGCAAGACCCTCCTCAGCAGCGGGGCGCATCCGAACACGAAAGAATTCCTTTTCCCGCACCACCGCGGCCTCTTCTTCGGTTTCAACAAGATCACCTACGGCGACAACCAGACCGCCGACATCTGGCACGGCACCGACAACGTCTTCAGCTCCGTCGACAAAATTACCGAGAAGGTCGCGGGTCCAGTTTTCGCCCGCCACACCGCCGCGATCTCGTGGCACGGCAAAGACGGCAAAACATTCGCCGACGAGAAACGCACCGTCACCGTCTACCATGTACCTGGTGGCACGTTGCTCGAATGGAGCACGGTACTGAGTACGGCCCTCGACAGCGTCAAACTCGACGGCGATCCGCAGCACGCCGGCTTCCACTTCCGCGCGACGCAGGAGGTTTCTAAATCGACCGCCAAGCAAACGTACTACCTCCGCCCGGACGGCAAGGGCAAAGATGGCGAGACCCGCAACTGGGATGCGAAAGGCAAAGATCCGAAGACCGTCGATCTGCCGTGGAACGCGATGAGCTTCGTGACGAACGAGAAGCGCTACACCGTGCTGCGCGTGCCGCACCCGGACAACCCGAAGGGCACCCGCGGCAGCGAACGCGACTACGGCCGCTTCGGCGACTACTTCGAGTTCACGCTGACGCCGAAGACGCCGCTGAAATTGAAGTACCGCATCTGGCTGCAAGAAGGCGAAATGACGAAGGAGCAGTGTGAGGCGATCGCGGAAGGATTTGTCTTGTCGAAGTGAGTTTCGGAACCAGATCAACAAAACGTTGAACCGCGGAGGAGCGGAGACGCGGAGGATACAATGAACACGCGAAAACAGGGTGGGGGTAGTGCCCATCGTTCGCCCCACCCTGTTTTCGTCCGAGTTTTGTTTCCTCCGCGTCTCTGCGTCTCCGCGGTTCAAAATTCAAAATTCTTACTTCAACCAACTCGGCACATCTCCCTGCATCGGCAGCTTCACCACGGTCACGGCACTCACGTGGGCGTGGGCCTTCACCGCGTCCACCGCCTCTTGCGGTGGGGCACTGTCCAAGTTTAGCACGCCGATGGCTTCGCCCCCGGGGCAGTCCCCCGTGCGGCCGACCGTCATTGCCGCGATGTTCGTCCCCGACTTGCCGAAGATCGTGCCGACGAAGCCGATCAGCCCCGGCATGTCGCGGTGGGTGAACACGAACAGCGTGCTGTCGAGGTAGCTCTCCAAGCGGTACGGCCCCATCTGCACGAGGCGGGCGTACTGGTCGCCGAACAGCGTCCCCGCGGCCGTCTGCACGACTTCCGATTCCACTTCCGTTTGCAGCAGGCTCGCGAAGTCGCCGCGCTTGGGGCTGGCCGTCTCGGCGATCTCGATCCCGCGCTCGCGGGCGATCAGTTCTGCGTTAACAAGGTTGACCCCCTGCGACAGTCTCGCTTCCAACAGACCCGCGGTGAACGCCGCCGTCAGCAACTTCGTTTTCTTCCCGGCGAGGTCCCCTTTGAATGTCAGCGTCGCCCGGCGGATCGGCCCGACCGCGAGTTGCGATTGCAGAATGCCCAACCGGTGGGCCAGTTCGATGTGGTACCGCAATCCTTCGAGTTCGGCCCGGTCCATCGCCGCCATGTTCACGGCATTCGACACCGACCCACGCAGTAAGAAATCCGCGAGCAATTGCGCCGCTTCCACGGCGACGTTCTCCTGCGCTTCCACGGTGGAAGCGCCGAGGTGCGGGGTGAGTACGATGTTAGGCGCACTCAGCAACGGGTTATCCGGCGATGGCGGTTCCGTGGAAAAGACATCGATCCCCGCCCCGGCGATGACCCCGGCCTTGAGCGCCTCCGCGAGCGCGGCTTCGTCGATGATGCCGCCGCGGGCCACGTTCAAAACTCGGGCCGACTTGCGCATCGACGCCAGTTCCTTGGCTCCGATCAGCCCCTTCGTCTCGTCCGTCAACGGCACGTGCACCGTGAGAAAATCGACCTTCGGCAGCAGTTCCGCGATGTTGGCCGTGGCGTTGTAACCGAGTTCCGCGGCCTTCGCCGGCGTCACGAACGGGTCGAACGCCAGCACCGTCATGCCCAACCCGATGGCGCGTTGGGCGACCTCCCGGCCGATGCGCCCGAGGCCGATGACGCCGAGGGTTTTGCCCGTGAGTTGCGTGCCCATGTACTTGCCGCGGTCCCACTTCCCGGCCTTCATCCCGGCGTCCGCGGCCGGCACGTGCCGGGCGAGGCTCATCATCAGGGCGATGGTGTGCTCCGCGGCCGACACCGTGTTCCCCCCCGGCGTGTTCATCACCACGATGCCCTTGCGCGTGGCCGCGGGCACATCGATGGTATCGACCCCCACCCCCGCCCGCGCGATGGCCTTGAGCTTCCCCGGCACCTCGAGGTGCGCCGCCGTGATCTTGGTAGCCGAGCGCACGATGACGGCATCCGCCGCTTGCAGTGCCGCGAGCAACGCTTCGCCCATGAGGCCCGGACGGTTGTCGACCTCGATGCCGGAGGCGGTGAGGAGGTCGACCCCGGAGGATTCGAGTTTGTCGGCGATGAAGACACGGGGCATGGTTGAGCGATCCGGAGAACAGGAGGGAGAATGGGCAATTGTAGAAGAATGGAGGATTCGAGAATCGAAGCGAGTCGGACGGAGTCGCGGCACCGAATAGAATGCTCGAATTGAATCACCGGAGAAATCCCGATGTGCGCGGCGTTACTCGAAACTCCCCGGGCGGCACCGTCCGCGTACGAAACCGACGAAACCGGATGGCTCGAAGCGATGGCCCGGTTGATCGCCGAAGGCCGGTTCGACGAGATCGACTACCCCCACTTGGAGGAGTACCTCACCGACATGGGCATTCGTGATCGCCGCGAGGCTTGGAGCCGGTTGGTCGTGTTGCTGGCCCACTGGCTGAAGTGGGAGTATCAACCCGACCGTCGCTCGATGAGTTGGCGTCTCACAATCATGGAGCAACAGCGGGAATTGCAATTCATCGTCGGGTCAAAAACGCTGCGGAATCACGCCCGAGAAGTCCTTGACGACGTCTACGGCTTTGCGGTGGCGGAAGCATCGGTCGAAACGGGACTTCCCGTCTCCGCGTTCCCCGCGTCCAGTCCCCGCACCCTCGAAGAATGGCTCGCCCTCGGCGGGTGTAGCAACAACTCTTGGAGTTTTGGGGACCCGGCTCAGGCCGCAGTCCAGTAGCGGTCCCAGCAGTCGCTGTACAGGGCCGAGCACAGCCCGGC
>JAYSYN010000163.1:0-14711 GCA_043727575.1 Fimbriiglobus sp. | reverse complement strand
CGGTTTCGTCGCGGACGATCGCCATGGGCCGGTGGCTCTTGCGGAACAGTCGCAGCGCCGCCGAGACTGGATCGGACGGATCGAGGAACTGGGCCGGGTAGAGCGCGTCTTCGAGGATCACCACGTTTTGCAAGCTGAACAAGAAGAAGAGATCCTTCGTATTCACGACGCCGACGATGTTGTCGACGTTCTGCCGGTAGACGGGCATCCGCGTGTGGGCCCCTTCGCGCACGGCTTCCAGCACTTTGTCCGACGACGTGCTGAGTTCGAGCGCGGCGACTTTGTCCCGGGGCACCATGATGTCGCGCACGGTTTTGTTCGAGAGCGCGAAGACGTTCCGCAAATAGTCGGCCGCTTCGGGTTCGATCAGGCCCGCCTCCTGCGTGTCGGCGATCAACAGGTGCAACTCGTTCACCGAATAAACCTCGCCTTCGTCGGCGGCACTTCGGAACCCGAGCGCCCGGAGGAAGAGCCGGCTCGATCCGTTCATCAGTCGGATAACGGGCATGGACACGCGCGCGAAGCCGTTGAGGGGTCCGGCGATCCAGAGGCCGACGCTCTCGGGGACTTGCAACGCCGCGATTTTGGGCATCTGCTCGCCGAAGACGACGTGGAGGTACGTGATCAACGCCAGCGTGACCGCGACGGAAAGCACGTGGGCGAAAGCGCCCTGCAGATCCCCGGGGAGGAATTCGAAGAGCGGGTGGAGCACCTGCGCGATGGCGGGCTCGCTGACGAACCCGAGGGCGAGGCTGGCGATGGTGATGCCGAGTTGCGCCGCGGCGACGCTGCGATCCATCTCGGTGATCGCTTCGAGGAGCGCGCCCGCGCGGTGCCGCCCGGCGTTGACGAGTTCTTGCACCCGCGATTTTCGCAGCGAGACGATGGCGAACTCGGCCGCGACGAAATAGCCGTTGACCGCGATGAGCAGAGGGACGAGCGCCAAGCCGAGCCAAAGGGGCAATGCGAAAGCGGGTTCGGAGGCCCAAAGTGAGTCGGCGAGCAAAATCGTCTCCGGTGAGGTTCCAAGGCATGTTGATTCAGAGCAAATTATAAGCCGCCCGACCCGTTGCGGGCACGCGATTGGGTCGAATGGGTGTAGCGACCATTCACGGAGTTTGCTACCTGAGCGGGGGACGTAAGTCCCCCGTGGGATTGAACGGAACTGAGTTCCCACACACGGGGGCTTACGCCGCCCCGCTCCGAAGACCACAGACAAAAATCGTTGCGATACCCCTCCCACTACCAAAGCTCCCAGATACTACGGCAACCCGAAATCGGACGGAACTCCTTGCGGCGCTATGTCGTTCCGAAAGTGGGACGTCATTCCACGATTGGGTGGGTGGGTTGACGCTGGAATGACGACTCCAAAAATCGTTGCCACACCCGATCGAATGATCTCTTGCGAAATCCCCAGGTGGCGGTTATGCGACGCCGAACGCGGTTATTCCGGGGGGAGTTCGCCATGGATCGTCGACGATTCGTCGTGTTCGGTGCGGGGTTGGGTATTTCGGTCGCGGGCGGTTGGGGGTGCCGGTCGCAGCAGACCGGCACCGTGATGAGCGACGATAAAAAAGACTTGTCCGGCAGCCACGCCGCCGGAGCCGAGACGTACAAGCCGCTGATCGACGACGCGCTGGGCAAGCTGCTCGCCCGGCAGAACAGCGGCGTCCAACCCGCGTCCGTCCCGGGCCCGGTCCCCAAGCGCATCTGTTTCGTCGGCCTCGAAAACAAGTCGTCCGAGGACCTCGGCGACTTCAAAGATCAAATCGTCGAAATCTTGGATACGAAGATCAACACCTCGGGGACGTTCGCCCCGATCAGCCGGAAGTTCGTCCAAGCGGGCCTGACGGAAACCCGGTTGCGGCCGGACGAACTCTTCCTCCCCGCCAACCAGCGCAAGTTCCTCGCGGCGATGGAAGCCCAAGGCGCGCCGTTCGACTACATGCTGTACGCCACCGTGACCTCGGGTACGACCCGCGACAACTCGTCGACCCAGAAGGATTACCTCCTGACGCTCGAACTCGTCGACATCAAGACCGGGACGCCGGACAAAGAATCGGCGTCGATCCGCAAGGGCTACGCGAAATCCTTCGGTCTGAAACGATAACCGGCACGCACTCGGGGGGGGTCGATCATGCGATGCATTTGGACCGGGATTCTCGCGGCGCTGCCGTTCGCCCTCGGCTGCGCCACGCACGCCGATAAGCTGACCGGCATCCGCGGCGCGTACCATTCCGGGAATCTCGTTTCCACGCAGGCGCAGCTCGATGCGGCTATCGCCAAGAAGGACCGCGACGCGGACGTGCTGAAGCTGGACAAGGCGACGGTCTTGCTGAGCGAAGGTAAACCGCGCGAAGCGGAGATCCTGTTCCGTGAACTCCGCGACCGCTTCGACACCCTCGACGGCAAGGACGCCAAAGAGCAAATCGCCTCGATGCTCACCGACGATCAGCGCTTGGCCTACGCCGGCGAAGATCACGAGAAGGTGCTCATCCGCTTCTATCTGTCGCTCTGCAACCTGCTGCAAAACGGCGGCGACGCTTCGGCGTACGCGCTGCAAGTGAATCAGAAACAGCAGCAGATCATCGACAAGGGCGCCGGAGTCGGGCCCGATGGCAAGAACCTCAAAGAAGGCTACAAGCTCGTCGCCTCGGGCGCGTACCTGCACGCGGCGCTGCGCGAAGAGACCCACGCCAACTACGACGACGTGGCCCGTTCGCTCCAGCAAGTCGCGCAGTGGCAACCCGACTTCACCCCGATCAAAGCCGACCTCGACCGGGCGAAGAACGGCCGGCACTCCGCCCCCGGCCACGGGGTCGTGTACGTGTTCACCATGGTCGGCCGCGGGCCGATTCGCGAAGAACGGATGGAGATCGTCAGCACCGTGTCGCTGCTGATCGCGGACCGCATGATCACGGCGCTCGGCAAGCAATCGCTGCCGCCGACCATCGCCCCGATCAAGGTGCCGCGGGTCGTGAAGGTGCCGAACAACGTCGATTCGGTGTTAGTCGTGGAAGGCGGCAAAGCGCTCGGCAAAACGCAGACCCTCACCGACATCGGCACGATGGCGGTGCAACAATCGGACGCGCAACTGCCCGAGGCCATCGCCCGCGCCGTCGTCCGCCGGGTCGTTAAAAAGGGAATCGTCTACGGGACCAAGGAAGCCATCGGTACCGACAAGAACCAACTCGCCAGCGTCGCCCTCGACGTGGCGGGGGTCGTCTGGGAAGCGACCGAATCGGCCGACACCCGTTGCTGGGGCCTGCTGCCGGACAAGATCCAAGTCCTGCGAATCGAACTCCCGGCAGGCGAGCACGACTTGAATCTGCAAGCGACGGGATCCGGGATCCAGGGCGCCCCGGAGTCCGTCCGTGTGACCGTGGCCGACGGCCGGAATTCGTACGTTGTCGCCAACTACCCCGGCATGAAAGCCGTCGGGAAGATCAACGTTAGCAAGCCGTAGGCCGTGCCATCAGCCCCGGTCCTCGTCGAGCCTCCTCGGGTGGAAAAATAGCGCCAGCAGGGCCGCCCCGAGGACAGCCGCGAAGAGGCTGTATTGGAAGACGGCCCGGTAGTTCAGCGACTCGTCGTCGGCGGTGTACTCCTTCAACAATTTCCCGCAGGCGAAATTGGCCACGAACGGCCCGACACCCAAGATCAAGACGTTGAACAAACCCTGGGCGCTCGTGCGGACGTCCTTCGGGAAATACTTGTCCACGAAGATGTACACCGTGGCGAAGAAGAAGGCGTAGCAGACGCCGTGCAGCAGGATCACCGCGATCACCGGGGTCTCCTGGGGGAAGAACGCGAATACGGCGAAGCGGGCGGCGTGACCCAAGACGCCGAAGATCATGGTGGTCCGCCAGCCGAAGCTTTTGAGCACCCAACCCAACGAGAGCATTGTCAAGATTTCCGCGACTTGACCGAGCTTCATCGTCGCGCCGACCCAGTTCGACGGGATGCCGACGCTCTTTTCCAAGAAGCCGCCGGTCCAGAAAAAGTAGCTCTGGTGCACGGCCGCGTCGATGAAGGTCACCAAGAAGAGCACGGCGAGGAACGGCTTCTTCAACAGCTTCAACGCCTTCAACCACGCGAAGGAATCGCCCGGTGCGGCGGGCTTTGGCGGCGTGTGCGGCAACAGCAAGCTGTAGGCCGCCAGCAACAGCGACGCGGCCCCGGCCACCAAGAAGATGTAGCGTTTGCCCGAGAGTCCCGCCGCGCCGCCGAGGGGGGTGCCGAGCGCGGCCCCGATGAGGTCAAAGCCCGACTTGCCGGACGCGCTCACCGCTGTCCAATCGACGAGGATGAAGATGAACGGCCAACTGGCGACGATCCAACCGATGGTGCCCCAGAGCCGGACGGGGCCGAATTGCTTCTCGGGGTTCGAGAAGGCCGCGAAGGCGATGGAGTTCGTGATCGAAATCGTCGGGACGTAGAAGACCGAGTGCAGCAGCATCAGGAAAAAGAAGGGCCAGAACGGCGCCAGCGGTTCTTTGGCGTCGCCGATCAAAGTGCCCGCTTCCTTCTTGGTGATCGTGAACGTGGCGGGGATGCGCGGATCGGCCAGCTTCTGCTCGACGCGGTCCTCGGGGGTCGCCTTCGCATATTTGTCCGTGTCCGTCGCGAGCTTCTCCCACTTCACATCCAAGCCTTCGATCCGAATCGACGTGCCGTCGGTCATCGTGCCGATGCCCTGCGAGTCGGTCTCGCCGCGTTGCGCAATGAATCCAGAATTGAACTCGCCGACACCGGTGCCCAGCGGCGTTTGCAAGAAGAACAGCCCGATGATCGCCGCGCCCCCGATGAGGTGGCTGACGGCGAGAAACTTCTCGGCGGCGAATTTGCGATCGACGATCTGCGTGCTGAAGAACAGGGCGACCAAGGCGCCGATGTTGAACGCGCCGAACACGAAGCCGTTCATCCACCACTCGGGGAACTTCAACCCTTGGACGTACGGGAAGCCCAATTCGAACCACGCCCCCCAAATGAAGAACTGCAAGAACATCATCAGGCTGAGTTTGAACATGAGGCCCGGCTGGGCAACGGGGGGAGAGGCGGCCATGCGAACGGCACTCCGACTGGGGGCGGGTCGATGCGCAGAATGGTAATCCATCGCCGGGCCACGGCAATCGGAAACCGCCCGACCCGCGTATAATTTCTGCGATGCACCCGCACCCCACCCACTTGATTTTCGATTTCGACGGCACTTTGGCCGACTCGTTCGCGTCCTCGGTGGCCATCTTCCAACGCATCGGCCCGGGTTTGGGGTTGAAGCCGCTGCCCGACCCGGAGCGGGCGCGCTCGATGCCGACCCGGCAGTTGCTCAAGGAAGTCGGCGTGAGTTTCTGGAAACTCCGCCGCGTGGTGAAAGCCTACCAAGCCGCGGCTGCGGACGTGGCCCACGACTTGAAACTCTTCTCCGAATGGCCTTCCGTGCTGCGGACCTTGCACGCCCGCGGTCTCACGCTCGGGATCTTGTCGTCGAACCGGGAAGACGTGATCCGCACTTGCCTGCGCGCCAACGGCGTCGAAGATTTGTTCGCATTCGTCGTCGGCTATCCGAAGCTCTTCGGCAAAGCCAAGGCGTTGCGCCGGATTCTCAAAAGCCGCGATTTGGACCGCGCCGAGGTCTTGTACGTCGGCGACGAAACCCGCGATCTCGAAGCGGCCCACAAAGCGAAGGTGCCCGTCGTCGCGGTCGGGTGGGGCTTCCAACGCCCGGAGATTTTGCGAGAACTCGCGCCGACGTACGCGGTGAACTCGCCCGGGGAATTGCTGGCGTTGCTCGATACCCCTTCCAGCGGGGTCCGACAGAAATAGGATGAATGCGTGTGGCCCTCCCGCGCGGCGGCGACCCGCCCACCCACACGACCCACCGATGTCCTGTCGAGGTTCCGATGACCCCTCCCGCCGGGCTTGACGCCCCGCCGCTCGCCCCGTCCGCCAACGGCAAACACACATACCAAGAAGTCGAGAGCATCACGATCCGTTTCGCCGGCGACTCCGGCGACGGCATGCAACTCGCCGGTACGCAATTCACCAACACCTCCGCGCTCGTCGGCAACGACATCGCCACTTTCCCGGACTTCCCCGCCGAAATCCGCGCCCCCGCCGGGACCCTCGCCGGGGTCTCCGGGTACCAACTGCACTTCAGCAGTACCCGCATCTACACCCCCGGCGACGTGCTCGATGCCCTCGTCGTCATGAATCCGGCCGCGCTCAAGACGAACCTGCACGACCTGAAAAAGGGCGGCATTCTGGTCATCAACACCGACGCCTTCGGCCAGAACGACCTCGATAAAGCCAAGTACAAGGTGAACCCGCTCGACAACGGCAGCCTCACCGGGTACCGGCAAATCCGCGTGAGTATCAACAAACTCACCCGCGAAGCGGTGAAGGAGTGCGGCCTGTCGCCGCGCGAGCAAGACCGCTGTAAAAACTTCTTCGCACTGGGCCTCGTCTACTGGATGTACGAGCGCCCGCTCGAACCCACCATCAAGTGGGTGAAGGACAAGTTCGGCCGCAAGCCGGAGTTGATGCCGGTGATGGACGCGAACACCCGGGCGTTGAAGGCCGGGTACAACTACGGCGACACCGTCGAAGTGATGCCGGTGCAGTACACCGTCGGCAAGGCGAAGATCGAGCCGGGCGTCTACCGCAAGATCACCGGGAACGAAGCCATCGCCATCGGGCTCGTCGCCGCGGCCCACAGCGCGAACAAAACGCTCGTGTATTCGGGTTACCCGATCACCCCGGCCAGTTCCGTACTCGAAGATTTGTGTAGCGTCGAGATGCGCCGCCACGGCGTGAAAACCCTGCAAGCCGAGGACGAAATCGCCGCCTGCGGAATCGCCATCGGCGCCAGCTTCGGCGGGGCGATCGGCGTCACGGGCACCAGCGGCCCCGGCATCTGCTTGAAGTCCGAAGCCATCGGCCTCGCCGTGATGACCGAATTGCCGCTCGTCATCATCGACGTCCAACGCGGTGGGCCGAGCACCGGCTTGCCGACGAAAACCGAGCAAGCCGACCTGCTGCAAGCGATGTTTGGCCGCAACGGCGAAAGCCCCGTAGCCATCATCGCCCCGCAATCGCCGGTCGATTGTTTCGACGCCGCGTACGAAGCGGTGCGGATCGCCACGCAGTTCATGTGTCCGGTGTTTCTGCTGTCCGACGGCTACCTCGCCAACGGCTCCGAGCCGTGGAAGTTGCCCGATTCGACGAAGCTGCCGAAGATTGAAATCACCCACCCGACCGGTCCGAACAGCGATGGCTGGAACGGCCCCGGTCACGAAGTCGGCGAAGGCGCCGCGAGCAAGTACCTGCCGTACAAACGGGACAAGTACCTGAGCCGGCCGTGGGCCATCCCCGGCACGCCGGGCTTGGAGCACCGTATCGGCGGCATCGAGAAACAGGACACCACCGGCAACATCAATTACGAACCGGCCAACCACGAGCACATGGTCCACACGCGCTGGCAGAAGATCGAAAACATCGCCCTGACGATTCCCGATCTCGAAGTGACGGGCGACGCCGACGCGGAACTCTTGCTCATCGGCTGGGGTGGTACCTACGGCAGCATCTTCACCGCCGTCGAACGGGCGCAGCGCAAGGGATTGAAGGTTGCGAGCGCGCACCTGCGGTACCTCAACCCGATGCCGAAGAACACCGAGGCCGTGCTGAAGCGATTCAAGAAGGTGCTCGTGCCGGAGCTGAACACCGGGCAGTTGTGCTGGCTGCTGCGGGCGAAGTATTTGGTGGACGCCAAGGGGCTGAACAAAGTGCAGGGGCGTCCGTTCTTGATCAGCGAGATTGAAGCGGCGATCGCTACGCACATCGGGTAGCGGGTTTCGGGGATCGGGTACCGCAGAAAAGCAAACGGATGCATTCAAGGCATATTTGATCTGAATCTGGGTATCCGCACTATGGCCCTGCAAAGCTATCGTGATTTGGAAGTCTGGCAACGAGGAATATACCTCGTCGAATTGGTTTACAAGCTTTCGGCATCATTCCCGAGCGTCGAGCGTTTTGGATTGACCTCGCAAGTTCGACGGGCAGCGGTGTCAATCGCATCGAACATTGCCGAAGGCTACGGCCGCACTCACCGAGGCGATTATTTACGGTTTCTGTCCATCGCACGCGGTTCGCTGGCGGAGGTCGAAACGCAATTGATCGTGGCCGGACGGTTGAAATTCGCCACCCGAGAAGAGTTGAACCCCGCTTGGGAGTTGTGCCAACGCATCGGGATGATGCTGACCAAACTCCAACGCTCATTGGCCGACTAAGAGTATTCCAGATGGAAAATGCCGCGAAGATTCCACCCGACGGAGATTTCGTAGTCGATATCGGGCGCGCCGATAAGGGCAGGACGTTTGTCAGAGTGCGCCATGTCGTGTCAGGAAGAGAACGCACACAAGTTGGTCTCAATGGCTCGACGACCGACGAGGTTTCCGAGAAATTGACCAGGGAACTCATCGCCGAGGTGACAAGCCTCCGGCATCGATTGCATCAAAACTAGCTCGTTCTGCGATACCCGAACCCCGATACCCGGAACCCGAACCCATGTCCGCTACCCCCCTCCCCACCCTGACCGCCAAAGACCTGACCACGGACCAAGAAGTCCGCTGGTGCCCCGGTTGCGGCGACTACTCCATCCTCGCCCAGATGCGCAAAGCGCTGACCTCGGTGGGCATCGCGCGCGAGAACCTCGCGTTCGTGTCGGGCATCGGCTGCTCCAGCCGCTTCCCGTACTACATGAACACCTACGGCTTCCACACCATCCACGGGCGGGCGCCGACGTTCGCCACCGGCCTGCGGCTCGCCAACCCCGACTTGCAAATCTGGATGGTCACCGGCGATGGCGACGGCCTGAGCATCGGCGGCAACCACCTGATGCACGTCCTGCGGCGCAACATCGACATCAAAATTCTGCTCTTCAACAACGAGATCTACGGGCTGACCAAGGGTCAGTACAGCCCCACGAGCCGCAAGGGGACGCCGACGAAAACCAGCCGCACGGGCTCGGTGGAAACGCCGATTCGTCCGCTGAGCTTGGCCCTCGCGGCCGAGGCCACCTTTGTCGCCCGCACCGTCGACATCGATATCCAGCACCTCACGGCGACCCTGCATAAAGCGGCGGCGCACAAGGGGACGGCGTTCGTCGAGATCTACCAAAACTGCAAAATCTTCAACGACGAAGTCTTCGCCTACGCCACCGACAAGAGCGTGAAGGCCGACAATTTGCTCTACGTCGAACACGGCAAGCCGATGATCTTCGGCAAGAACCGCACTAAGGGCATCCGGCTGAACGGCCTGACGCCGGAAGTCGTCGAGGTCGGCAAGGACTGCGGCCCGGACGACCTGCTCATCCACGACGAGAAGTGCGACGACCCGACGCTGGCGACCCTGCTCAGCCGGATGGTCGGCCCCGAGTTCCCGGAAGTCATGGGCGTCTACCGCGCCGTCCGCCGGCCGACCTACGACGAGCAGCAAATCTCGCAAATCGACGAGGCCGTGGCGAAGAAGGGCAAAGGGAAAGTGGCCGACCTGTTCAAGTCCGAAGACATGTGGACGGTGGTGTGAACTACCGGGGCCACTCGATGACTTCGCCGCCAGCCCGCGTGGCCAGCGCCGGCAGAATCGCCGCGGCGGAGTAACTCAGGAATCGCACCGAGCCGTCGGCGAACAGGAAATTGGCCCCGCCGGAGTGCAGGCTCCAAAAGTGATTGCTGTCGCACGGGTTTTCGATCCGACCGGGGCCGAAGGGAAACGGCCCCCGGCAGCGCCCCTCGTCGTACGATTTGAGCGCCCCCATCGACGTGGCCCGCTCGTAGCCGTCGAAGTCCCACGCCGGTAATAACACGCCGGGGTTGTACCACGACCCCACGAACAGGCGGCCCGGCGGCGTCCGTTCTCCGACCGCCGCGGTTTGACTCGTCCCGTCCGTGATGTCCGTCAATCGGACCCCGCGCAAGCCGCAAATGACCCCCCATTGATCGCCGGCTGTGAGCGGTAGTTTGATGATTCCTCCCATCATTCCCATGTAGGACGAATACGCGGCCGTGTACCCTTGATCGTCGGTGATCGGGGATGTCAAACGACCGTCCGCCGGGCAAATGTATGTCCGGATCACGGTCTTCAATCCGATGTGGGGCGGATCGTTGAATCGGTTCGGATCCAAGCGCGACGCTTCGACCGTCCTCCGGTGGAGGTTGTCTTGCTCGATGTAGGGCAACAGCGTGACCATCCAATTGATGTAATTCTTATCCACCTTCGTTTGGCTCGGCGGGAGTGTCCCGTGCGCGGACTCGTAACTGTGCATCCCCAAGCCGATCTGGCGCACGTTGTCGAGGCAGCGCATCTGGCTCGCCCGCCCGCGAATCCCTTGGACCGCCGGCAGCAGGATCCCCATCAGCAATCCGAGGATGCCGATGACGACCAAGATCTCGACCAAGGTCACCCCCGGCCGCTTCGGAATGGTACTCATGGTGTGCTTCCACTTCGCCGGCGGCGGATGATCACGATGGCGGAAGCCAAGGCGAACGCCAGGATCGCCGCTTCGATATAAATGCGGGACAACGACCGTGGCTCGGTGGTGCTGGGGGTCTTGAAGTCCTCGTACTCGTCGTCCGACGCGGGGATTTGTATCCGGAGGAGCGGCTCTTCTTTACCGCTCTTTTGCCAGTGTTTATCGACGGGGTATTGGACGCTGAGGATTTAGTTTTCCAGAATTGTGCCGTCCGGGAACGATGGCAACACGAACGTGCCTGCCGGAATCGGAATGTTGACTTTGACGTCCCGGAGCGTGGCGGTGTTTTCGTCGTAGCGGTCCCCGTCCCAGCAGCGGTTCACGCATCGCGTCGGGACGTGGACCCCGGGCGCCGGTTCGGCAAATTCGACGATCTCCGATTCGAACCGACATGGCTTTTTGCCGAACACCATTTCGATTTTCCGGACGAGGTGGTTGCGACTCGGATCGAGCCAGATGCCGTATTTGACTTCGCCGTGCTGTTTGCTTTGGAGCACCGTTGTAAGACGGATGCACGGCACGCCATTCAGGTCCTCCTTGACCGCTCGGGTGGGAGATTTGACGAGTTCCAAAAAACGATCCACCGGCACTTGGCCCCCATCGGGGAGATGGAGATCGATCAGCATCTGACTCCAAACATCGCACAGGCCGATCGAATCCGTCGGTTTGTAAACGCGGGCCAAGTGTTGTCAAATGCCCTTGGAATCCTTTGCGATTCCGACCTGCTTCAATTCGGAGCCTTGGTTCAGCCAATCGCTCGTTCCGCCAGAATTTACATTGTCGTGAACGCGAACATCATCACCGGATCGCCAATAACTGGCGTCGATGACATTCGGGCGCGGGGGCTGGATCCCATCGCATTTGATTTTCGCGGAGAAAGTCCGGATGGCTTCGCGGCCCGAACGATGGGCGGTCCGCGCCGAGTCGAGCGTGTCGTCGGCATCCGCATCCGCCGGATTGAACAAACATGCCGCGACGAGACAGACGATGAGCCGGAACTGGATCATGATCCGACATCCCCGGGGGTTCCTTCTTCACGCTTACGGTACCCGGCAGTCGGACCCTGGTCAAAGAGAATCGATGACAATTGCAAATCTCATCCTCTGCGGCGCTTCCGCAATACGCGCCAGCGGGGGCTGCTGAAGAAATGCACTAACGCAACCGCGGCCCCCAGCATCAAGAAGCGTCCGATCCAGACCAGCCAGTCCGGGTTCGGGTGTCGCGGGGTGAAAAAGAAGGACGACGCCAGCGCCGTCAGCGGGAACATCGGCAAATAGACGATCATGAACCGGAGTTCGTTGCTCGATTGCTTCTCGATCGGAAGTCCGCGTCCCCTCGGCATAATGGTCGCCCCGATTATTCGCCCTGCAGCACTTCGCGGCGTCGTAATTCTTGCAGTCGTTTCAATCCGCCGCAGCGCTCGAGATATTCGTTGAAATCAGTCGGGCCGTGGATGTATTCTTTTAGAAATGATTCAAATGCGGCGGGGTCCCGTTCGGCGTCGCGCCACATCCGCAGATGATCTTCGTCCGAGGCATACTCGCCGGGCATGTTGCCGGGGTAGCTGCCGAAGGGCACCTCGCAGACGGCGTCGACGCAGAGGAACGGGATCTGCGTCGCGTGCGGGTCGCGCCGCATCGCCTCATGCGGCACCAGCCGCTCGCAGGTGAGGATGAGCCGCTTGGCGGCGCGGGCGAGTTCGAGATCGGCGACCGAAGTCCCGCGGAACCGGCCGTTGCCGAAGCGGTCGGCCTCGTGAACGTGGATCGCGGCGACATTCGGATAGAGCGCCGGGACCGCCGCGAGCGTCTCGCCGGTGAACGGGCAGGTCATCCGTTTGGCCGGGCTGTAGTTCATCGTATCGGTACCCAACATCGACCGAGTCGGCACGAACGGCACCCCCATCGAGGCGGCGGTGAAACGCAGCGCGAGGGCATAGTTCGACCACTCGACGGTTTCGACCTCGCCCGATTGCAAGACGCGGCGGGCGTGCGGCGACAACCCGCGCGCTTCGAGGCCGACGACATACGAAATGTCGACTTTGGCGAGTGTCTGACCGCGGCCGGTGAGGTTGCCGGCGCAGAGGATTTCGAAGTCGTGGGTCGAGGTGTGCCCGGCGAAACCGAGGCGTTGTTTCTTTTGCCGCACGATCTCGTGGAGAATCGCCGTGGGGATGCGGTTGACCCCGAAACCGCCGCTGCAGAAGTAAGAACCGTCCGGGATGAATCGCGCCACCGCCTCGGCGACGGTCATCACCTTATCGACGAGGGCCCGCGGCTTGAGGGCGAACGCCCGCCGGGCGGCGTCGGAGCCGGGATCGGAGAAAAGCTTCGGAATTGGCGGTTCCAAGTTATTCACCCACTCGCAGATAAATCTTGCCCGTCGCGCACAGGTCCACCAGCGGACACGCCCCGCATTTCGGATTCCTCGGCGTGCAGACCTCCCGGCCGTGGACGACCAAGCCGATGTGCAATTCCTTGCTGCGCCCGTCCGGGGCGGTCTTCGCCAAGGTTTTCTGCGCCTTCGTGTGATCCAACCCGCGCCGCATCGCGCCCAATCGCTCGGCGATCCGGATCACGTTCATATCGACCGGGAAGACGTCCATTTTCAAACTGTACATCATGATACAGAATGCCGATTTCGGGCCGATGCCCGGCAGACCCGTGAGGAACTCGAACGCCACCTCGGGATCGAGCGATCGCAGATATCGCGACGGATCCGGGGCGCCGGTCTTCAACAGCGCTTTGGCCAGGGCGACGATCTGCCCGGCGCGCGTCGCGGCGAGCCCGCCCGATTCGATGCAGACTCGAATGCCCTTCACTTTGGCCGCCGCCAACGCTTCGAGTGTCGGATACGCCGCGTGCAACGCTTTGTTCGTACGGCGGTACTGGGCGTCGGCCGTCTTCGCCGACAGCAAGATGTAGAAGATCTCTTTGACGGGATTCTTGAAGTTGCCGAGCGTCGGCACGCCGTGCGCCGCGACCAAGCGGTCGGCGATCTCGGCCCAACGCGATGGCCACGGCGAACGCCGGTTGCGCTTCACACCCGAGATCCGCGCCGAGAGTTCGCTCACGCTCACCCCACCGGATTCGACAGCGTGCCGATACCGGAGATGGTGATATCCACGGTGTCGCCGGTGGAGAGGGAGAAGGCGTCCGGCGGGACGATGCCGGTGCCGGTCATCAGCAGGACGCCGTGCGGAAAGGCGTTCTCTTTGCCGAGCCATTCGACCAAATATTCCGGCGTGCGATTCATCTGGGCGATGCTCGTGGTGCCCTCGAAAGCGACCTCGCCCCCGCGCCGAATGACCAGGCGGATTTCGCAGGCGGTCAATTCGGGGACCGCATCGGCGAGGGTCACCCACGGGCCGACGGCACACGAGCCGGTGTAGATTTTGGCCTGCGGGAGGTAAAGCGGGTTCTCCCCTTCGATGTCGCGCGAGCTGACGTCGTTGCCGACGGTGTAGCCGACGATCTTCAAACCGGGCGTGACGACGAGTGTCAGTTCCGGTTCGGGGACGTTCCATTTGCTGTCGGCGCGCACGCGGATCGGGTCGCCGGGGTGCGTCACGCGTTCGGGCGTCGCTTTCATGAACAGCTCCGGCCGGGCGGCGCTGTAGACCTTGTCGTAGAACTGCGCCGCGCCGGCCGACTCTTCCTCACGGGCCACTTTGCTGCGCTTGTACGTGACCCCCGCGGCCCAGATTTCTTGGCGGTCGACCGGCGCGAGGAAGGTAACATCGGCGACGGGCACACCGGCGCCGCCGGGGTGGAGCGAGGCGACGAGGGCGCGCGGATTCGACGCGTGCAAAATATCGGCGAGGGTCTCGACCCCCGGCACCCGAGCAAGGTCGAGCGGGTACGCGGTGGCATCTTCGATCAAAGCGACGCCGACGCGGCCGAGAGAGGTGCGGAACTTCGCCAGTTTCATAACATTCGACCGTGTGAATGGGACAGTTTGCTTTATGACGGACGGAGGCTACTGACGGTCAGAACTCGAAAGCCGCGATCTTTTCTTCGCCCCAACGGGGCCGACTTGTACAGCCCAGGGCGGAAGCCCTGGGATACGGCCGACAAGAACCTCCGCCCCGAAGGGGCCGGCGTGCGCACCGGAATACGACGTCCCCTTCGGGGCGGAAGAATGGGTCGAACCGATCCCAGGGCTTTCGCCCTGGGCTGTAAAA
>JAYSYN010000162.1:0-4884 GCA_043727575.1 Fimbriiglobus sp. | reverse complement strand
TGCCGCCACTTGCCGACGGTGGGCAACGTGACGCGGAGATCGGCGGCGATTTCGGTGTTGGACTTCCCTTCGACGGCCGCGAGGACGATGCGCGACCGCAGAGCGAGTCGCTGGGACGTCTTGGGCCGGCGAGCCCACGCTTCGAGCTTGGCGCGTTCGTCATCGACGAGGGTGAGCGGCTTCAATTTGGGCATGGCGTACCTCCTGGAAGGTGTACCATAACCACCCCGGGATGGAGCGCAAGACCAAGTAAACGAATTTGCGATTCAGGACACTAGAGGCAGGTCGGGGGTCACGCCAACCCTCGCGCCCGGCCCCAAGCCAGCCAGTGAGCGGCGACCTCGGCGGGGTGGCCGCGGTCGGCCGATGGCACCGGGTCGGCTCCGGTCAATTCGCGCAGAGCGGCGAACCACGGCTCCGGGGCGTCGGCCAACTCGGCGAGGATGAGCGGGACCGCGTCCGGCCCGAGGGCGACCACCGAACGGTACGCCGGGTGCGCGGCGGCTGCCGACGGCGAGGCCAAGAATCGAGTGGCCGACTGCCACTCGGAAGCCAAGGCTCGAAAGTAACGGGCGAACGCCGGTGGTGGAGCGGTTTGCATACTCATGCGTACATTGTGGCCCGCGAAGCGATGCTCGTCCAGTCACCTTCCGATGCGGAACGCATCCGCACTGTGATGGCCGCCGCCGGCGTGCCGCCGAACATGAAATGGAATCGCGAGTAACAGGCCCAGAACCTCCGCGTGGCGCGGTGTTTCATAGCTCGGTACACCGACCGCCGCGCAGGTCGGCCAACGCCTCGGCCGCCGGCGCGTCCAATCGACCCGCGTCCGCGTCGGCATCGATCTGGCGATCCCAAGCGTCGGAATCGAAGCGGGTGAACCACGCGCGGAACGCCGCCAAATCGCGGGGCGGAAGTTGCTCGACGGCTCGCTCGATTTCGAGGATGGTACACATGGGGTGAATTGTACCCGAAGGCTTGCGACTCGCAAGGTAGCCCGCCGCACCTGATTCGGTGTCTGTGCTCTTCGCGCCTTCCAGAACTCAATTTGAATTACTCGTGATTCGATCAACGCTTGCGACAAATTGTCCATGTTCATCCACGGTATAGGGTGTGTCCGACTTGATGCCATTCTCCCCGACATACCCGACGACTAGGCGTGTTCGTTCTCCATCCGACCATTTGGCGACGAGGATGCCTCCCACGCTCGCCATCGCACTGCCGAAATTGCCCGTACAGTCTTCGCCTATCAGTGCGATGCCGTGACTGCCGGCAACCGAAACACCCTGGCTTCCCTCACTGATAGCCAAGCCACCGTCGCCGACGGTGGCCGTGCCGTTCTCGACAATGGCGACCCCCCGCCGCCCGGCAGTAGCACGTCCGAATTCATCCGACCGCGCGATGCCGTAATCGCCAGTGGTGGCGTTGCGTCCGTAAGTCGTGATCGCAAAACTCCTTTCACCGCCGATCACTTCGGCGAATGTGGAAATCGCAAAACCCCGATCCGCCACCTCCGCGACACCGCTTGCCGCAAAGGCAACACTACAGTCGCCGGCTTTCACGGTTGATTCCTGACCGCCGACGACGACGCTGAATTTTCCCACCTCAGCAGTGCCGCGATCGCCGGCTTGAACGACCCGGGTGCTTTCTGGAACCGGCAGTCCGTGCTGGCGAAGGAATGTGCTGGCTTCCTCGGGCGATCCAATGAACATCACGCTGCCTTTTTCAAACTCAATCCAGTCGCCCTGCTCCTGGTAGTGTTCATCTTGGATCTCGAGTACCGCCCACTTTGCGTGAGACTGAAAATGCAGCGATGCCGGACGACGGCACGGCAGCGGAAGGACCTCGAATAGCGAGGGATCCGGCATGCCCGCCAACACGGTCTGGCGGTCAACCGGGCCAGATGCGGGCCAGTGAAAACACCAATACGCCGCGTCGGGGACAAACGAACTGACGGCGTATCGTGGCATGAGCCCGACTCCGAAGAATTTGGGTTGGGCAATCTCATTGTCGTCGGATGCATCGCATCTGTATCGCAGAACGCCGAATTTGTTATTCGCCGGCATATCAGCCGGAGAACGTCCGGCATACTCGCAGCCTATTTCCGCGTGTCAAGCGATAAGTCTGTGCAATTGACTCGGTAGGGGTCGATCTACCTTGGGAATATCCGGCGTATTCGCAGTCGATCGAGTGCCTGCCATCGATGCCGTCCCGACCAAGCGTCTCGTGGAGGTTGATGGAGTCCCATTCGCGATTCGTGTTTGCGGCGAAACCATGTTCCGAGGGCGAGCCGATCCGCGTGAGCGGACGGGTGACGCGGAACACGCGAGGCGAACTGCGCCTGGAGCGCAACCCGACTGCTCACACCGTTCGGCTCGCCCTCGAACCCATTCCATCCGCGCCCGGAGGGCCACCCGACCGCTCACGCAGTTCAACTCCGCCGGCGCGCGGGACGATCACCACCAGGGGTTCGATTCGCCCGCCGCGACATCCCCGACCCCCGCGATTCTCAATTCCGCGGTCGCCGTCGCAGGTTCTATAATTCCCCCATGAACGCACTCTTCCGCTCCGATGTCGCCGGGTATCCGCGCCGCGAGGGGAAGGTCCGCGATGTCTACGACCTCGGGGATCGCCTCGCGATCGTCGCGTCGGATCGCATCAGCGCCTTCGACTGGGTGATGCCGACGCCCATCCCCGGCAAGGGGAAACTGCTGACGGCGCTCTCGGAGTTCTGGTTCCGGTGGCTGAACGTGCCGAGCCATTGGATCACCGGCGACGTGACGACACTCCCAGTTGGGTTCCACGAATTCGCCGGGCGGACGATGATCGTCCGCAAGACGGCGGTGGTCCCGTTCGAATGCGTGGCCCGCGGCTACCTCGCCGGGTCGGGCTGGGCCGAGTACCAACGCACCGGCACCGTCTGCGGCATCCCGTTGCCCGCCGGATTGCGAAAGTGCGAGCGCCTCCCCGAACCGATTTTCACCCCCGCGACCAAAGCCGAGAGCGGCCACGACGAGAACGTGCCGTTCGAATCGATGGCGGAGAGCATCGGTGAGACACTTGCCGGAGAACTGCGGGAACGCACGCTCGAGATCTACCGGCGCGCGGCCGCGTACGCCGAGGAACGCGGATTGATCCTCGCCGATACGAAGTTCGAATGGGGAACACTGCCGGGCGGCGAAGTGATCTTGATCGACGAAGTGCTGACGCCGGATAGCTCCCGGTTTTGGCCCGCGAGCACCTACCGCCCGGGTGGTTCGCCGCCGTCGTTCGACAAGCAGTATCTGCGCGACTGGCTCGAAACGACGCCGTGGGACAAGGCCAGCCCCCCGCCGCCATTGCCCGACGAGGTGGTGCGGCAGACCGCCGCGAAGTACGCCGAAGCGCTGCGGATGCTGACGGGGTGAATCATGGACCTCCAACGACTCGTTTTGATGGCGGCCCAAGAGTTGATCGCGCACGACCTCACGGGGTGGACGTTCACCTTCGGCGATTCCAAACGCCGGCTCGGGGCGTGCAAGTACAACCTCAAACGGATCGAGATCGCGGAATACTACGCGGCGAACAGCCCCGAGGAGCACGTGCTGGACACGCTCCGGCACGAGATCGCCCACGCGCTGGCCGGGCCGGGGGCGGGGCACGGGCCGGCGTGGCGCGCCATCGCCACAAAGATCGGCGCGCAGCCCGTGGCGTGCGACCACTCCGAAGAGGCCGTCGTGAAGCCGGGCGATTGGCAAGCCCATTGCCCCGGTTGCCAACGGACGCACCAGCGCTACAAACGCCCGCCGAGCTTGACGGGCTACCGCTGCGCTTGCCCGGCGAAATCGCCGATCACGTACGAATACAAGGGCGACCCGGCCTACAAACCGTACGTCCCCCAAACGTTGGCCGAAGCGCCGGGTTGGTTCGCCACCTGCGCCCGCTGCGGCACGGTCCACCGGAAAATCCGCCGGCCGACGGCGGGCAAATGGAACTGCAAATGCGGTCACCCCGAAGCGCTGCTCTGGAAATATGGAATCGCACCGGCCAAGCCGGCGTGAGTCATCAACCCAAAGTTCCTTTCGGGTAGACCTTCACCGGCGAGCCGACTGCGAAGGTCACCGAATCGGGCTCGCGGCCGTTCATCGTGGCCCACTCGGGTCCGTACAGCGCCGCCCAATCGATGTCGATTTCGCAGTCCGTCGCGGGGTAAACCGCCCACTCCGGATGGTTCACCTCGTAGCGGATCAACTTCCCGCGCCGGGTTTGGCCGAAGCCCCACGAGTGCTCTTTGAAGAAATACTCCGCGGAATCCGGGCCGGGAATCGCCGTCGGCTTCGACCCCGTCGCCCGCATCGTGTGGGTGCGGCCGCCGTATCGCAGCGTGTAGGTCGCCCGTAAGTTCTCGGGGGTCTCGTCGATGGCCATGCCCATGCGGGCGGCGCGATACGGCTCGTTGTAAATGGCCCGCGCCACCCAAGCGACGAACCGCTGCGGGACGAACTCGCGGACGAAGCAGACGCCCCGTTGGTCGCCGCGCTTCACGTAGATCCGCAAGTTCCACTCGGGGAAGTTCCGGAACGTCGGCCACGGGATGCCGAGGACCCGCGTGTCGAGGAATTGGAAGCCGACGAGGCTGGCGTACGTGTTCCCCTGCCAGCGGTCGAGTTCGACGCCCGGCGGCAGATACGGTTGAAGAATCTCCGCCGGCACGGAGTAATTCGCCAAGATCAAGTTGGCCCAGCGGGCGCTCAGAAAGGCGCGGGGCGGTTTGTCGGTGGTGTGTGCCATCCCCCTATTGATAGTCTGGGTGTAGCAACGATTCTTGGAGTTTTGGGAATTCCCTTTTGGGATTGGGGTTGCGCTTGGAGAGTGTATCTGGGAAAATGCGCTTCCTGGAACCAC
>JAYSYN010000161.1:0-14753 GCA_043727575.1 Fimbriiglobus sp. | reverse complement strand
CTTCCTTGCGAAGTTGGGGGATTGCGGCGAAGTCGAAGGTGTCGGGGATACGCTTATCTTCCAGGCGACGGAACCGCTCCACTTCCGTCGTTTGCCGGTCGATGTACCCCGAATACTTCGCGTGGAGTACCACTTGCTCGATGACGTCAGGCCGGGCGTCCCACGCTAGTAACGCGGGGGCACGGCTGCAAATCTCCGCCCACTCCGTGGTGGTACGTTTGAGCCAAGTCATCATGTTGTCACCATCGGATTTCGTCGACTTCAGCGCGTGCTCGAGTTCCGCCACACCCTTCTCCTTCGATTGAAGTCGATCCCAGGCCGCGGGTGAGCTCGAACCAATGCGGTGAGCCAAAGGCGTCAGCCGGCGGTCGGCGTTGTCGTGACGCAACAGCAGCCGGTACTCGGCCCGTGAGGTAAACATTCGATACGGTTCGTCGACACCTTTGGTGACGAGGTCGTCGATGAGCACGCCGATATAGGCTTGGGCACGATCCAGTACCAACGGTGCTTCACACTTCAACTTGAGCGCGGCATTCAACCCCGCCATCAGCCCCTGGGCCCCGGCTTCCTCGTATCCGGTCGTCCCGTTGATCTGCCCGGCGAAATACAAGCCCGCCACCGGTTTCGTTTCGAGCGTCGGGTGAAGCTGCGTCGGCGGGGCGAAGTCGTATTCCACCGCGTAGCCCCAACGCATCACCTCGGCGTTTTCCAAACCGGGGATCAGTTTCAGCATCCCCGCTTGAACGTCTTTGGGCAGACTCGTGGAGATGCCGTTGACGTAGTATTCGTGGGTGTTCAGCCCCTCGGGTTCGAGGAACAGCTGGTGCGAATCCTTCTCGGCGAAGCGCACGACTTTGTCTTCGATGCTCGGGCAGTAGCGCGGCCCGCACGAGCGGATCTGCCCCGAGTACATCGGCGCCCGTTCGAGGTTCGCCCGGATCAAATCGTGGACGGCCTTGTTCGTCTCGGTGATGTGGCAGATCCGCTGCGGCACGGTGATCTTGTCCGTGCTGAAGCTGAAGGGACGCGGCGTGTCGTCCCCGCGCGACTCGGCGAGTTTGCTGAAGTCGATCGTTCGGCCGTTCAGCCGACAAGGCGTGCCCGTTTTGAATCGTTCCAAGGTGAAGCCGCACTCGGCCAAGCTATCGCTCATCCCCACGGACGCGGAGTCCCCGGCGCGACCGCCGACGGTCTTCGCCTCCCCCGTGTGCATGATGGCTTTGAGGAACGTCCCCGTCGTCAGGATCACGGCCGGGGCGAGGTAGTGCGTGTCGCCGCGGGCCACGACGCCGCGGATGCGCTTGGTCGCCACGCTCGCCGAGTCGGTGAAGTCTTCCAGCAACAGCGCTTCGACCAACTCCTGCCGCAGGGTCAGGTTCTCTTGCTCTTCGACCCAGAGCTTCATCGTGTTTTGGTAAAGCTTCTTGTCGCACTGGGCCCGCGGGCTGTGCATCGCCGGGCCTTTGGACGCGTTGAGCATCTTGAACATGATGCCCGAAGCGTCGGTGCACTTTCCCATGGCGCCGCCGAGGGCGTCGATCTCGCGGACGATTTGCCCCTTGGCCACGCCGCCGATGGCGGGGTTGCAGCTCATCTGCCCCACGGCGTCGGCGTTCATCGTCAGCAAACAGGTTTTCATTCCGAGCCGAGCGGTGGCCAGCGCCGCCTCGGTCCCGGCGTGCCCGGCGCCGACGACGATCACATCGAACTGGAACGACAATGGTGGCATAGGACCCGAACCGGACGGGGCGAGGATAAATCTCGGGGTATTCTAGGGATGGAGTGTCGCCGTGGTCCGGGAGTTCAGGCAGGGCCTTGTGATCGGACCAAAGTTTTTTTGAGAAAGTGCGTGACACCGCCACAAATATCGCATAAGAGATTAGCAGCATGCCCGAATCGGGGGTGAACATGTCGGATCGCCCACCACTGTCCAATAATCCTGCGGCGCCCGCTTTGGAGGCGTTGACCGCCGATTGGTCCCCGCTGTCCCAAACGGCGACCTTCGATTTGCAATCGACGCCGGGGCCCAACGACGCCCTGTTGCAAACGATCGCCAAAGTGAAGGCCGATTTTTCGCCGTCGCAATTCCCGCAGTTGCCCGGCTTGACCGTCGTGGGTTACATCGATTGCGGTGGCATGGGGCACGTTTATCGGGCCGAGCAAGCGACCCCGAAACGCACCGTCGCCGTGAAAATCGCGACCTCGTTCAACCGGGCCGGGATGGTGACCCGCGAGCGCTTCGACCGGGAAATCCAAGCGCTCGCGGCGGTGTCGCACCCGAACATCATGCCGATTTACACGGCTGGGGACTGGCACGGCTTCCCGTTCTACGCGATGCGGTACATGCCGGGGGGACCGCTTTCCAAATCGATCCCGAGGTTAGTCGGCCAGACGACCGCCATCGCGGCGCTCATGCGAAAAGTGGCCCGTGGACTCCAAGCTCTCCACGGGGCGGGGATCATCCACCGCGACCTGAAGCCGCACAATATTCTGTTGGACGAGAACGACGAACCCCTGATCGCGGACTTCGGCTTGGCGAAATGGCTCGACGGCTCCAACTCGGAACTCACGATGACCTCCTCGGTCCTCGGGACGAAATATTACATGCCCCCCGAGCAGACGACCGGATCGAAAGAAGACTACGGCCCGGCCAGCGACATTTGGGCCTTCGGGGTCATCTTGTTCGAGATGCTCACCGGCACCCGCCCGTTCCGCGACGATCTCCCCGGCCCGATTTTCGAGCAGATCCGCTCCGCAGAACTGGAGGTGCCGGACACGGTGCCCGAAGGTTTGGCGACGGTCATCCAGCGCTGCCTGCAAAAGCGACCGGAGCACCGCTACCCGAGCGCGGCGGCCGTGGGCGAAGATTTGGACCGCTGGTTGGAAGGGGCACCGGTCGATCCCGCACCCGCGGTTCAAACACCGCGCAAACGGAAAAGGCGTGTCGGCCGGATGGTCGCACTCGGTTTGGCACTCGCGTTGGTGGCCGGCATTGCCGCGACGACCGCGGCGGTTTTGCCCGCCAAAAAGAAGAGCATCGAGAAGAGCATTGCGGCGCGATTGCGGGACGGCGAGACGGTGACGCTGATCGGAGCGAAGGGGATGCCGGATGATTCGGGGCAAGCTGTGCCCGGCGCCGAAGGGCAATTCTTCCTCGCCGACAACGGATACTGCTCGCTGATCGCTCCCGGTTTGGCGGTGCGATTGTTGTCGAGGGACCAAATCGACCTACCGGTTGAAGTCTCGGTCGAATGCGCCTTCCCGGACGGCCTTTTCACGCAGAAACCCATCAATGAAAACATCTTTCCGTACGCCGGTTTGATATTCGGATATCGAACGACGTTTTCCGAATCGCAACCCCTGCATAATTACTTTCAATTGGTCCGGTCCTTCGTCACGCTCGATACCGGTGCCACGGGGGAATCCGCATCGATTCACCGTATGCATTGGAGCCCGACGGCGAGCCCTGGCTTCGTCAATATGGCGAACGCCAGCCGACCCGTGCCCATCGCGACCCCGGAGTCGGGATCACTGGAATGGTATCGGATGACCATCGTGATCCGACCCGCCGAGCTCGTGGGGAATGCGAACGGAATGACGTTGAAACCCCTCCGCATCGGGGGATGGCAATGGAATGTGGGTCTCGACCCGAATACCGAACCGGAGGTCGGTTCGGCGATCGGACTTTCGTCGTTTCTGTCCCAAGCGTACTTCCGGAATTTGAAACTCACCCCGCAACCGCAGTGACCGAGGAGAACCCGTGGAACTCGACTTCAACGCGCTCGAAGTGATCGCCGAGCAAGCCCTCGCCGACGCGCTACGACTGGATTATGGCGTGCAGGCTTGCGTGCTCACGATCCCGCAGATCATCGAGCCGAAAATCGGGAACCAGCCCCCGTTCATCCCGGCTTTCCCGGTGGGCACGCTCCACATTTCCGTCACCGTCAAGGCCAATACTCCCGGCCTGTACTTCCTGATCCTCAAGAATTCGAACGCGTTCGGTTGGCCGTTGGTTTCCATCGACAAGCGGGACACCCCCTACACGCGAAAGATCTTCACGCCCTTCGTCGCCGCCGGGCAGTACGAAATCGAATTGCGGCGCGCCGGTTGCCAGTCGCCGAATGGGGCGACGATCCTCCCGGTCACCTTCGGCGCCGGTTGATTCACTCGACTCCAACACACAACCTTATTTCCGAGGCCGTTCCCATGCAATTGCACAGTGCCCGCCTCTTCAATCGGATCGCCGCAAAGCTCCTCGACCTGCTCGAGGACCTGCGGGCGGCCCGCGTTTACACGAACATCACCGAGCCGGGCGCGGGCGCGCACAAAGATCCGGGTCAGCAGACCATCCACTTCGTATTTGGAACCACCGTGGCGGGCATCGCGTATTGCCTGCAAGTGTTCGTAGCCCCCGACTACAACACGCCGACCCAGAGCGTGCCAATCCTCCCTGTGGGCGCGACCACTTTCGATCTGGCGATCAACATCGCCGAAAATACGAGCTACATGTTCAGAGTCGTACCGTGCGACCCGGGGGACATGATCGTGATCGCCGGATCGACCGGACTCTCGTCGTCGAATATCGAATGATGCGCGAATTCTCCGTCGCGCGCAACCCCGCGCGGCGGATCGCCCTTCATCCGATCCACTTCCGAACTCCCCTCGCAGATGCGGCTCGCTTCCGTACAATAGTCCGTTGTTGAATCCACGACCCTTTGTAGAACCATCGACGCCCCATGAAGCGCACCGACATCCGCAACGTCGCCGTCATCGCCCACGTCGACCACGGCAAAACGACCCTCGTCGACCAGATGCTCCGGCAGTCGGGCCTCTTCCGCAGCGAAGAACTCGACAAGCTCGTGGGGGGCCAGCACGGCCTCATCATGGACTCCAACGACCAAGAGCGCGAGCGCGGCATCACGATTCTGGCCAAGAACTGCGCGATCCGCTTGGGCGACGTCAAAGTCAACCTCATCGACACCCCCGGGCACGCCGACTTCGGCGGCGAAGTCGAGCGCATCCTCAAGATGGCCGACGGCGTCTTTTTGCTGGTCGACGCGGCCGAAGGGCCGTTGCCGCAGACGCGGTTCGTGCTCCGCAAAGCCTTCGCCTGCGGTCTCAAGCCGATCGTCGTCATCAACAAGATCGATCGGCCCGACGCCCGCATCGACGAAATCCATTCGATGGTCTTCGATCTGTTCATCGAACTCGGCGCCAGCGAAGACCAAGCCAACTTCCCGGTTATCTACGCCTCCGGTCGCAACGGCGTGGCCACGACCGACATGAGCGTCGAGCCGAAGGATCTCACGCCGCTGTTCACCGCGATCCTCGACACCTTTCCGCCACCCGAAGGGGACGACTCCGGCCCGCTGCAAGTGCAAATCATGGCCCTGTCGTACTCCGAGTTCGTCGGCAAGATCGCCATCGGCAAAGTCTTCAGCGGCAAGATCCGCAAGAACCAACGCGTGACGGTCGTGAAACAAAAAGACGGCTCGACCTTCCCGGACGTGATCGTGCAAGTTCTCGAATTCGACCGCTTGGCCCGCCGCGAGGTCGACGAAATCCGGGCCGGTGACATCTGCAGCATCGTCGGCATCGATGACGCCGACATCGGCGACACCATCTGCGATTTCGAAAACCCGCTGCCGATGGCTCCGCTGACGATCGACGAGCCGACTCTGGACATGCTCTTCAAGGTCAACGATTCCCCCTTCGCGGGTCAGGACGGCAAGCCCTGCACGAGCCGGGAACTGCGCGACCGACTCGACATGGAACTCCAAGCCAACGTGGCGCTCCGCGTCCGCCCCGGCGAGCGCGAGAGCGAGTTCATCGTCAGCGGTCGCGGACTGTTGCACCTCGGGGTGCTGCTCGAATCGATGCGGCGCGAGGGAATGGAAATCGCCGTCGGCAAGCCGAAGGTCATCTACAAAGAAGTCGACGGAAAAACGCACGAACCGATCGAATACCTCGTGGTCGAGGTGCCGACCGAACACTCGAACTCCGTCATGCGACTCGTGCTCGAGCGCCAAGGCGAGTGCGAGAAAATGGAGAACCACGGCACGACGACCCACGTCGAGTTCTTCATCCCGGCCCGCGCGCTCATCGGCCTGCGGACGCGCATGATGACGGCCACGCAAGGCACCGCGATCTTGCACCACAACTTCCACGAGTACCGCCCTCTGAAGTCGCAGATCCCGGGCCGCGCGCTCGGCGTGCTCATCAGCATCGAGACCGAAAAAGCCACGGCTTACGCCATCGACGGGTTGCAAGATCGCGGCACGCTGTTCGTTTCCCCGCAGGAAGCCGTTTACGGCGGGCAGATCGTCGGCGAGCATTGCCGCGAAAACGACCTCACGGTGAACGTCACCCGCAAGAAACCGCTGACGAACATGCGGGCGTCGGGATCCGACAAAGCCGCGTCCACGAAACCGCCCCGCGACTTCAGCATGGAAATGGCCCTCGAGTACATCGAAGACGACGAACTCGTAGAGATCACGCCGCTGCAAATCCGGATGCGGAAGATTTTCCTCAGCGAAGGCGAACGCAAACGCGGCGGCCGCAAGGGCTGATACCATTGCGAATTTCCGATTCCGGGTTGCGGATTTGAAGACCTCCACCGCACTGTGCGTGCTATTCTTGGGCGTGTTGGGTTGTACCCGGCCGTTGCGAGATTTAACCCCCGTCACCGCCGCCGATCCGCCAGTGGCGGTGTTGGGCGGCACTTCCTTCCGGGGTCGCATCGCCGGCCGCGTGACGTGGCCCGGCACCGTCCCAGAAATCAAACCGATCAAAGGCCTCATCGCGACCCCCGACGGGTTGCGCTGGGGCGAACAACCGAATCACCTCGCCCCGGCCATCGACCCCGTCGGCAAGGGGTTGGCGAACGCCGTGGTCTATTTGAAATCCGTCGATCCGAAACTGGCCAAGGCTTGGCCATTCGAACCGCTGACGGTCGAGACGCGGGACCGGATCATCTCGGCGAGGCAAGGATCGCACTCTGGCCGCACCGGCTTCGCCCGCGTCGGCGACTCTATCGCGATGGTCTCATTCGACGACGAGTTCCACATGCTCCGCGCCCGCGGGGCCGGGTTTTTCACCCTGCCCTTCCCGGAGCCGAACAAACCGCGGTCGCGCGAGATCGGCGCGCCGGGCCGGACGGAATTCACGAGCGCCGCCGGGTACTTCTGGAGTTCGGCCGACGTCTTCACGTGCGAACACCCGTATTACACGACCACCGATGCGGCCGGCCGATTCGCGCTCGACGGCGTTCCGCCCGGGACTTACACCCTCATCGCATGGCACCGGAATTGGACGCTGCTCGATTTTCACCGCGACCCCGAAACCGGCAAGATCATGACGTTGGTATTCGACGCCCCGTTCCAAACCGAACGCGAGATCACCGTCCCCGATGGGCCATCCCCCGAAGTCGTGTTGACTCTGCCGAAGTGAGCGCCCCATGTTGATTTACCCCGCCATCGACCTGCTCGGTGGCCGTTGCGTACGCCTCCGTCAAGGGGACTACGCGCAAGAGACGGTCTTCTCCGACGACCCCGCCGCCGTGGCCCGCGAGTGGGTCCGCCAAGGCGCCGACCGCTTGCACGTCGTCGACCTCGACGGGGCCAAACGGCGCCAGCCGGTCAACGGGGCCACGATTCGGCGGATCGTCGAAGCCGCCGGGGTGCCGGTCCAACTCGGCGGCGGGATCCGGAGCGAGGAGCATCTGCGTCTCGTATTCGGCTGGGGCGTCCGCTGGGCGGTTCTGGGGTCGAAGGCCCTCCAAGACCCCGAGTGGGTGAAGCGCATGGCCCGCGAATATCCCGACCGCATTGTCCTCGGCCTCGATGCCCGCGACGGATTCGTCGCCACCGAAGGCTGGCTCGAAACTTCCACGACGAAAGCGACCGACTTGGCCAAGCTCGTCGAGGACGCCCCGCTCGCGGCGGTCGTCTACACCGACATCGCCAAGGACGGCATGATGGCCGGTCCGAACTTCGAGGCGCTTCTGGAAGTGCGAGCCGCGACGAAGTTGCCGGTGATCGCTTCCGGCGGCGTGACCACGCTCGACCAGGCGAAACGCCTGGCCGAAGCCGGGACGTACGCCGCCATCGTCGGCCGCGCGCTGTACGAAGGGACTGTGACGCTCGGGGAGTTGCTGGGGCTGTAATCAGGCCGGCACGCCCGAGCGTAGAAAGTAGATCATTTCCCAGAGTCGATCGCTTTCACCCCGTTCGATCACCTCGACGGGCTTCAACCCCTCGAATGCGTCGTTGGGCACTTGCAACCACCGGCCCAAGAACGCCCGTTGTATCACTTCGGACAATGCGGTTTTGAGCCGGTCGAGTTCGATCAGCCGACGCGACACGGATCCGGTCGGCGGAGTCCCACTTTCCAAAGTGGCAAGGGTCCGGACGGATATGGGCAAGAGCCTCGCGAATTCCGCTTGCGTCAACCCCAGCGAATTCCGGAAGCGACCGACCGCGATTACGGGTGGGGATTTCACCGATAAGCCGGCCCGTTTGGAAGAGGCTTTGCTTCGACTCTTCGAATCGCCCGTTTTGATAGTGGTGGCCATCGATCGCTCGCACCGGATCTGTTAGGTCGAAAGTTACATTCATTATGCGAGGCTCAGGAGCGGAGTCAAGCAGGGTTGCATGCATTTTTGCATTTTGAGAAGTGCATCACAATCGTTCGGCATTCAGCAGCTCGATCGCCGAATGCGGTCCGAGATTCTCGGTAAAGATGACGAGGTTGCCGCCGCCGGCGACCGCGCTCGGGACGACGAGGCACTCGAACGAAGAAGCGAATGCCGCCCGGCCCAGCGACTGGGTCAGGCCTTCTCGACCCGCTTTCATTTCCTTGCGCCAGTCGGTCGCCCCGAGTTGCTTCAGCGTGATCCCCAGTCGACGGCGCACGGCCCCATCACGGAGATCGAGTGTTTTGTTCAACTCGACCGCCAGCGCGACGAACGTCCTCGGCATCGCGCTGTGAATCGGAATTCGGTAATAGCGAGCGTGGGCGAGCGTTTCGGCCAAAGCGACTTCGGGTGAGAGCGAGGCGTAGACGGCAGAAATCCCTTTCGGATTCCAGCGTCCACCGTGTCGGCGACTGCCTTCACCGGTCAAGAGATCGGATTCCGTTGCGTACCGGGGTGTGCAGGAACGGTAAACGATTCCTGCGAACTCCGTCGTCGATTGACCGATCGGTGCCAAAAGTTTTTGAAACCGCGCGGTCCGAGAGTTTGCGATCACGTACCACTCGCTTGGGGAATCCTTTTGGAACATCTGGCAATTGGTCAGACGGGACCCGACGGCCATCTATAACACAAACCCGCAGTTTCGGATGGTTGCGCAAATCGGGAACGCGTTTGTTGCTTCTATTTCATGTCTCTGTCCAAACGGCTCCGCTTGCCGTCGCGTTGCACTTCTGGCAAGCTGATCCCCACCGAACGCCCCCGCACCACCGTCCGCGAGACCGCCGAATGGAAGCCGTCGAAAAGTTTTACAAGAACGAATGGTTCTTCGCGATTCCCATGACCCTGATGACGTTCATCGCCTTCGCCCTCGTCATCTGGCGCTGGTTGTTGAACCTCAACAGCAACTCGAACCTCGATACCCTGCTGGCCGATGTCCAGGTGAACCTCAAGGAAAAAGGCCCGAAAGCCGCGCTGAATTTCTGCCGCGAGGAAAAGGGCCTGATCCCGAGCTTGCTCTACGTGGCCGGGCTCGAAGCGGCCGAGCAAGGCGTCGCCGCGATGCGGCGCAGCATGGCCAGCGCCGTCGAACTCGAAATCCTCCCGAGGTTGAACTTCCTGCTGGCGCCGATCTTGGCCATCGCCAAAATCAGCACGATGGTCGGCCTCCTCGGCACCGTCATTTCGATGATCAGCACCTTCAACAACATCTCGAAAGATTCCGGCAACCCCGGCGGCGTCACCAGTTCGGCCGGGTCGATCGGCTTGGCGCTCTTCGCCACCGCCCTCGGACTCCTGACGGCCATCCCGCTCGTGTTCTGCCATGTGCTCTTCAAAGCGTGGATCACGAAGTTCGAGATCAAAATGAAGATCGCCAGCCAGAAGCTCATCACACTGGTGCTGCACGTCAAAAACAACCCGGACGGAGTCGATGAGGACGAGGACGAGGAAGAAGACGCCCCGAAGAAACGCGGCGCGAAGGTGGGGTGATCGGTTCTTTTGTCCGCGGCAACGCCCCGAGATTCGGAGATCGAACGATGGCATCGCGTGGGGAAAGCTTCGACGTCTTCTTGATCGTCGCCGACACGGTCTACAAGGGTGTGCCGTACCACGTCGTCTGCGGCTGGGCCGAGCAGGGCCGCGCGAACGCCGACGATAAACTGCGCCCCGCGGGGTCCACCGCGCCGTGGATGCGCTTCGGCGATCACCCGATGGTCTTGGACTTCCTCCCGCGCAAGCCGCGCACCGCCCCAATCCCTAAAGCGGGCTCGGGGCAACCGGTGGCATCGGTCGCGGCGAGTTCGCTCTACCCCGAGGAACCGGCGCACGCCATCGAGATGGACCGCTGGAAAAAAACGCCCGACGATGATGACGACGACGTCGACATGATTCCGCTCATCGACGTCAGCTTGGTGCTCCTGATCTTCTTCATGCTCACGACGGCGGTCTCGTCGTCGTCGCCGGTGCGGGTGCCGGGGATGAAGAACACCGGCAAGCTCAGCAAAGACCCCGACGCCCTGACGGTCTACCTCGACAAACGGCCCAACGGCGACGTTTTCTACGGCGTCGGTGTCGGGGCCGCCGGCCCGACGAAGGACAATAACAACCTGCCATCCGCGGGCGACCTCTCGGATCGGCTCGATGCGATCCTCGGCCAAGTCTCCCGGCCCCCGGAGGTCCGCATCGCCTGCCACGTCGATTTGCAGAGGGCGTACGTGAAGCAAGTGGCCCAGGACTTGGAGAAACGCCGGCTCAAAGGGACGGTCGCGTTTTACGCGGCCGAAGTGAACGAGGTGAAGAAATGACCCCGTCCCCCAATTGGCAAGTCCGGCACCTCGGGATGCCCGAAGGGCAACCCCTCGAAAACGCGGAGCGCGTACTCGAAGGCTTGCGCGACGGCGATTGGGATCCGTCCGACGACGTCCGCGGGCCGGGGGAAATCGACTGGCGGCAAATCGAAGATCACCCGCACTTCGCCGACGCCGTCGCCGAGATGGGGCCGCCGCCGCCGGAACCGCCGGACGAATCCCGCCTCGATATGAACCCGATGATCGACGTCGCGCTCGTGCTGTTGATTTTCTTCATCCTCACCGCGACCTACACCTCGCTGCGGCGGACGATCGATCTGCCGCCGGCGCCGTCGGACGACGGGGCCGCCAAGCAAGTGGTCAAGAAGGAAGACATCCAAGACCGCGTCTTCCGGGTCAAGGTGAACCTCGACACCAACGGCACGGCCATCGTCAAGATCGACGACCGCCCCGTCGCCCTCGCCGACATCGACCGGGAACTCAAAGATCAGGTCCGCACGACCGGCCGGAAAGAAATGCACCTGACGGTGGCCGACGATGTGCCGTGGGGCACCGAAGCGAAGATATACGACGCGGCGCGTGGTGCGGAGATCCACCAGATCTACTGGCCGAAAGGGAAGTGATCGTTACGCTTCCGAGCGGGGTGGCGTTAGCCCCCCGTGGAATCGAAACACAATATCGTTCCTAACCACGGGGGGCTAACGCCACCCCGCTCGGAAAGAGATTTTTACCGTTTCAACTTCTGCGACGCCACCACCACCTGCGAGGTCCCGGCGCGGACCGTCACTTCGAACACTGTCTCTTCGATTTGCTCGGGTTGCTTGTTGCCGTAGGCCACTTCCAACCGCGACAGCTCCCCTTCTAAATCTTTGGGGAAGAAGGCCCAGAACGAAGCCGGGGTGAAGTTGAGGTTGAGGGCGCTCGACACTTCCGTCACCGAGCCCTTCTTATAGTCGCAGAATTGGATCTGCCCGGCCAACTTCGTCCATTCCTTCTCTTCAACGGTCGTCCCCGGCTTCGGGTTGATGAGGTCGCGGAAGACGTAGGCCGTCTTGCCGTCGGGCGGGAGCGGTACCACGACCGTGGCTTTGAGGGTCGCGAGTTGGTCGAGGTAATCCCGGCCGCTGCGGGTGCTGAAGCGCATGACCCAGCGCATCGAGCGCGCCCGCGTGCTGTTGGCGCCCGCCCCTCCGGGGCCGGTGCCTTTCTTGTCGTCCCCGCTCCCTTCGCCGCCGGGGGTGCCGCGCTGCGATCCGACACCGGCCATCTTGTCTCGGATGGATTTGTCGAACGTGGAAAAGCTCGCCGCTTTTTCGACCGATAGCGGTACGACCGAGTTGGGGTCTTCGATCTGCAGCTTCGTGTCGATGTCTTTTTGAATTTCCGCGATCTCATCGGGATGGGGCAAGTTCTTGATGTCCGCTTCCGTCGGCGGGGTGAAGCCGATGGCGATGGGGTTCTCTTGGCCGCCGACGCCTTCGGACCCTTGGCCTTCGTCGTCGAACCCGGCATCGCTGAGCGCGATGGGGACCGAATCCTGCTTCGGTTTGTCGTCGTACAGCCGTTGAAAGAGGAGGAAGATGGCGAACAAGCCCACCAGAATCAGGGCCGACGTCGTGTACGAGATCGGCATCTCGAAACGCGCGGAATGCGCCTGCCAGAACGTCGCCTCGCCCGGCTCGGGATTCTCTGCGCCGTCGAGATCATCGGTCAGTTCGTCGAGATCGGTGCTCATCGGTCGGCTCCTCGCGGATGTGGTTCCGCAAGGTGTAACTTAGCCGATGGCGGGGGCGTTTGCAAAGGCCGGTCGAATCGTCCGGTATTCGACGAAAAAGGCCGGAACGTCTCCGTTCCGGCCTATCGTCGTGGCGACACGTTGGAAACGTGTCGCCACAGTTGGATCACTTCTTCACTTCGTACTCGGCGTCGATGACGTCGTCGTTTTTCTTCTCGGCTCCGCTGGGCGTGGCTCCGGTCGGGCCGGCGCCTTGGCTGCTGAGGTGCTGGGCCATGGCTTGGGACGCGGTTTCCAGCTCGCTCACTGCGCTCTTGATCGCATTCGGGTCGGTGCCCTTCAGCGCGTCCCGTACTTTGTCCACGGCCTTCACGACCACGGCCTTATCGGCTTCGCCGATCTTGTCGCCCGATTCCTTCAGGATCTTCTCGACTTGGAAGACCTTGTTCTCGCCCTCGTTCTTGGCCTCGGCGAACTCGCGCTTCTTCTTGTCGTCGTCGGCGTGCAGCGCGGCGTCCTGCTTCATCTTCTCGATCTCGGCCGCGTTCAACCCGCTCGATTGCTCGATGCGGATCTTGCTCTCCTTGCCCGAGCCGAGATCCTTGGCTTGGACGTTCAAAATGCCGTTGGCGTCGAGGTCGAAGGTCACTTCGACCTGCGGCGTCCCGCGCGGGGCGGGCGGAATGCCATCGAGGTGGAAGTTGCCGATCTTCTTGTTGTCGTTGGCCATCGGCCGTTCGCCTTGGAAGACCTGCACTTCCACGGAGGGCTGGCCGTCGGCCGCGGTCGTGAAGACTTGGCTCTTCTTGGTCGGAATGGTCGTGTTCCGCGGGATCAGCACCGTCATCACACCGCCCAAGGTTTCGAGGCCGAGGCTGAGCGGAGTGACGTCGAGGAGCAACAGTTCGGACTTGGAACCGAGGAGCAACTGGGCACCCTGGATCGCGGCGCCGATGGCGACGACTTCATCCGGGTTGACGCCCTTGTGGCCCTCTTTGCCGAAGATTTCCTTCACCAACTGCATCACGCGCGGCATGCGGGTCATCCCGCCGACCATGACGATTTCGTCGATCTGGTTCGGCTTCAAGCCCGCGTCGTCGAGGGCTTTCAACACCGGGCGCTTGCAGCGCTCGATGAGGTGCTCGACGAGGCGTTCGAGTTGGTTGCGGGTGATCGCCTGCATCAAGTGCTTCGGCCCGCTGGCGTCCGCCGTGATGAACGGCAGGTTGACGTCGGTCGAAGTCGCCTGGCTCAAATCTTTCTTCGCCCGCTCGGCCGCTTCTTTCAGCCGCTGCATGGCCATTGGATCTTTGCGGAGATCGATGCCGTTTTCTTTTTTGAACTCGTCGGCCAAGAAGTCGATGATGACTTGGTCGAAGTCGTCGCCGCCCAAGTGCGTGTCGCCGTTAGTGGCGTTCACTTGGAAGTTGGCGACGCCGTCGATGTCGTAGAGTTCGAGGACGCTGATGTCGAAGGTGCCGCCGCCGAGGTCGAAGACGGCGATCTTTTGATCCTTGCCGGTTTTATCGAGGCCGTAGGCGAGTGCGGCGGCGGTCGGCTCGTTGATGATCCGCATCCGCTGCTTGGTCTTCGCCTTCGTCTTCGGATCTTCGATTTCCCATTCGGTCTCGAAGCCGGCGATTTGCGCCGCATCGATCGTAGCCTGGCGCTGGGCGTCGTTGAAGTACGCCGGGACGGTGATGATAGCCTTGCGGACGGTGTGCCCGAGGTAGGCTTCCGCCGATTCCTTGAGCTTCCGCAGGATCATCGCCGAGATTTCCGGCGGCGTGTAGTTCTTGCCGTCGACGTCGACCTTCACGAGATCGGTGCGACCGCCCGCGATCTTGTACGGTACGAGCTTCTCTTCCGACTCGACTTCCTCGTGCCGACGGCCCATGAAGCGCTTGATACTGTAAATCGTTTTGGTCGGGTTCGTCACGGCTTGGCGCTTCGCCGGGTCACCGACGAGGCGGGCACCGTCTTTGGCGAACGCGACGACCGACGGCGTAATGCGGTTGCC
>JAYSYN010000160.1:0-14755 GCA_043727575.1 Fimbriiglobus sp. | reverse complement strand
GTGGTTCCAGGAAGCGCATTTTCCCAGATACACTCTCCAAGCGCAACCCCAATCCCAAAAGGGAATTCCCAAAACTCCAAGAATCGTTGCTATACCCCCCGCGCGAGACCACCCGAAAAATCGCTTGGGCGCGGGCCTTTCTTATGGTACAGTCCGGTCACTCCCCGCCGGTCGCTCCTCGGGCCACCCCATGCTCCGAATCCTCGGCTCCTCCAAACAATTCTGCGACGGCACCTCCCGGCGCGACGCCATCGTCGCCGGGGGATTGAGCGTCCTCGGGCTGACCCTGGCCGATTTCTTGCGGGCGAGCGAACACAAACCCACCAAAAAGGACGGACACTTCGGTCGGGCGAAGTCGTGCATTCTGCTATTTCTGTACGGGTCGCCGAGCCAGTTGGAATTCGCCGATATGAAGCCGGACGCCCCGGTCGAAATCCGCGGCGAACTCAAAGCCATCCCCTCGGCCTTGCGCGGTTGCGACGTGTGCGAACTGCTCCCGCACACCGCCAAAATCATGGACAAAGTCTCGGTGGTCCGCAGCCTCACGCACAAATACCCGCTGCACGGCGTCGCCTACGCCACCACCGGCATTCCCGAAATCGACGCCCCGTTGGAACTGAGCCGCTACGACAGCAAACACTGGCCCTACATCGGGTCCGTCGTCAGTTATTTGGAGAAACAGAAGGCCAAAGGGGCGAAGCCGAAGGCGATCCCGGATAACGTCGCGCTGCCGTTCCCATTCAGCAGCCAGCGGACGGGGGAAGTCCACCGCGCCGGGCCCTATGCGGGGTTCCTCGGGTCGGAGCACCATCCGCATTTTGCGCAGTTCATCGGCAAAGCGAATCGCAAGATCACCAAGACGTTGAACAAAGACACGATCGAATTCGACGAACCGTACGTCGGCGTCGATCCCGATTGCCGATTCACCTTGGGCGATGCGACGCAGCTTCCGGCAGAAATGACCGTCGACCGCCTCGATTCGCGGAAGTCGCTGTTGAAACAGTTCGAAGACGCCCGGAGCGGCTCGGAGTGCTGGCCCGATGCCTCGCACGACCAATTCCGGCAGTCTGCCTACGCGATGATCGGCAACGAGCGCGTCCGGCAGTCGCTCGATGTGCGCAAAGAATCCCCGAAGATCCGCGATCAGTACGGCCCGATGCTCTTCGGGCAATCGTGCCTCGCGGCCCGCCGGCTCGTCGAAGCGGGGTCGAAGTTCGTCACCGTCTTCTGGGACGAATTCGGCCTCGCCGGCTCCGGTTGGGACACGCACTGGGAACACTATCCGCGGCTGCGGAACGAACTCATGCCCGGCTTCGACCGCGGTTACGCCGGCCTCATCGCCGACCTCGACACCCGCGGCCTGCTCGACGAAACGCTCGTCGTCGTGTTGAGCGAGCACGGCCGAACGCCGAAGATCACCCCGGAAAAAGGGGGCGGCCGCGACCACTGGTCTCAAGCCTACTCCGCCCTCTTCGCCGGCGGCGGCATCGCGAGGGGCAAAGTCATCGGCAAGACCGACAAAATCGGCGGCACAATCCTCGACAACCCGATCTCGCCGAAGGACGTGCTGGCGACGATCTATCACCTCTTGGGCTACGACCCGGACAGCATCATCACCGACCGCCAAAACCGCCCGCAACCACTGGTCCACGGCAGTGTCATCCGGGAATTGCTGGGGTGAGCGTGGGTCGAGCTAGGTAATCGAACAGATTGTGCCAAAAGATTCTTGCGATACTGATAGGTTGAGAAAGTGTAGCTGTTCGCTCCGCGAACGGTCCCCTTGGTAAACCATTCACGCTCAGTTCTCGGGCAGAGGCCGAAGATCGTTCGCGGAGCGAACGGCGACACTCTCCCGTCACTGAAGCATATGTGGCACAGTGCAATGTGAGCGCGTGGCCTGGACCTGGTCTGTACGCGCGTTTCCAGTAGACGGAGCGGAAGCAAATTATGTCGCACTGGAAACGTTGGCCCGATGCACCTCTCAGCGGTCAGTTTGCCGACATCGAGCATCCCGACCGCATTATCTATCCGGACCTTCGCGACGATTCTCCCCTTATCCTTGCCTCAGACTACTCCGGTGAACACGCCCTACCCGAGTTCAGGGTTCTGTCTTTTCTCCTAACCAGCTACAAGTCTGTGGCTGCGTGGGAACCCATTCGTTCCGCAGTGCGGAAGAAACATCTCGCTGACGGGCGGCGAATGTCATTCAAGGCCCTAAACGATGCGTTGCGTATAAACGCCTTTTCGAGCTTTCTCGATGCTGCAAGCCAGTTGAACGGCGTTCTGATATGCATTGGCGTGGAAAAGGGCTACTCCCTGCCTAAGGACGAACTTCCCGCACGGCAACATGATTGGACGGCCGACACACTCAACAAGCTGCTCGAAATTTGCGTTTTCGGAGGGGTGATGGTTGATGGCCTTCGGGGCACCGGCCAGAACGTACACTGGATCACCGACGACGACGCGATCGTCTCGACGGGCAAGGCCAAGGATGACTCCATTAACCTGATGGGCGGACTTCTCCACAAGTATCATGACGAGCGACTCGAAGTTGGGCTTGGCATAGCAAGTCATTTTGACGACGACCTCCGTGCTGAGGACCTCGTTGCCATCCCAGATCTCGCTGCCGGGGCATTCTCGGAGACGCTGACCACGATGGGCAAAGCAAACATACCCACTTCCGGCTCCGGCCCGAGCGACCTCGCGGTGCTCCTTCAACTCAAATCGACTCTGATCAACGCGTGGCGGTACGAGCCGAAGTCACTGAAGCACATGAATGCTGTGATCCGGATCGCCGATGGTGGCCAAACCCGCGTATCGTTCGGCACGCCATTCGTGAGGATGCTGCGTCCGGATGAGAGTTCAATAACTGTCCCTCCACTGAACTCAAAATGGCGAAGAGCCATAGAATCCCATTTGCGAAGCAAAGGTATTGACCCCGACGAGCAGCTAAGATCGGTGGGCAACAAAGTCTGCGAAGATCGCTAAGCGGCATGGGATTACTCCATTTGCCCGATCCCACAAACTTCACGTCCTAAATTGCACCGTCTCGCATCGCCCTAACCCCTTGCCGCGCATGGTCAGTCCAGCCGGTGATGCTTGAGTCCAGCGTTTTGCCGCTGAGTCTACGCGAGGGTGTACGACTTCTCGCTGGACTCAAGACTCGACCTAAGCCGGAGAGCGTGCAACGCCTGTTCCACGACATCGTATTGGTCATCCCTCGATTCATTCCCCGCCCAAGTACATCTGCACCATCTTGTGCCAGACGGGCCAGTCGTGGGCGAAGCCGTCCCATTCGCGCAGGGCGTTGCCGATGCCTTTGTTCCAGAGGTGGCCCGACAGTTCGCGGTTCTGCTCGACGAGTTTATCGCCGTTGCCCACGGCGAGGATGATGTTCTGTCGGCGGAGCGCTTCGAGCCGGCGCTGGTCGTTTTCGTTGGGGATGAAATCGAGCGGGTTGTGGAAGTAGACCGTCTCGTTGTGGAAGCCGTCGGTGAAGCGGCGGATGTCGACGAGCGAACTCATCGCCAAGATCCGGTTCACGCGGTCCGGGTGGCGCAGGCCGAAGGCGAGAGCGTGGTAGCCGCCGAAGCTCGCGCCGGTGGCGATGAGGAACGGATTCGAGTTCCGCGATTGCGTGAACGGCAGCACTTCGTTCGAGAGGTAGCGGTCGTATTGCTCTTGCCGCCACGCCCGGCCGCCGGGGTGTTTCGAGCGGGCATACCAACTCTCGCGGTCGACCGACGGCACGCAGACGAGGTGGAACCAACCGCGTTCTAGCGGCTCGCGCAGGGCGTCGATCATCCCGCGATCTTCCCATTCGTGGAAACTTCCACCGGAGGTCGGGAAGGCGATCACACGGGCGCCGCCGTGGCCGAATTCGAGGAGGTCCATGTCGCGTTCGAGCGAAGGGCTATACCAGCGGTGATATTGACGGTGCATGGGTCGAAACCGGCGGGTTCGGAATTCAGCCGAGAGGTACCGTCAATATGCGGATGGGCTTTCACGGGGGCCAGTGCAAACCGGCTCCGCCGATTGCTCGATTCACAGTTGAATTGTAGAAGCCGGCGTAGAAAGTCGCTTTTCGCTCCGCGAAAAGAGGATTCGCCCGCCGGTGGGCTTCGAACTCGCCCGATGGCACGAGCAACTTTTCGCGGAGCGAAAAGCGACTTTGCTGAGAATGGATCAGAACTTGATCCGGAGCGCCGCGCCCAAAAATGCCCCGGCGCCGACCTCGACGCGGTCGTGCAGGGTCGAGCCTTGGTTGCGCCCTTCGCCGAAGCGCCGGCCGAAGGCGTACCCGGCGTGCAGGTCGAGCGTCGCCGCTTCGAACAGACTGAACTTCACCCCGCCGAAGACGCGCTGCTCGAAACTCAGGAAGCGGTCGAAGCGGTCGGCCCGATCGGAAAGAAAGTACGATTCGTTCAGGTACTCGTAGGCTCCGAAAAAATGGAGGTCGTCGGTATAGCGGTAGTCGAGGTTCGCGCGGATGTTCGTCAGCGGGATGTAACTGGCGTTGAAAGTCCAGTCGGGCGTCGGCTTCCACATCACGGCGAACGGTATCCCGATCGTGATGCGAAACTGTTCGGAATAGTTCAGTTGGTAAGCCAGCCCGGGGATCGGGAAGTTGAGCAAGCCGCCGGGGGAATAGAAGAGCGAGAAGAGCCAGAAGTCGCGCTCGTCGAACGCGGGCACTTGCAAGAACGCGGCGATGCTGAGGTTCATTTCCCGGAAGCTTTTGAATGGCCGATCGCTGGCGGAACCGACGCTGATCAAGCCGCCGCCCGTCCAGCCGTTGTCGAATTTGCGGATGTACGCCAAACCGAGACTCGCATTCCAAAGGTCCTTCGGGAACCGCCGGCGAGTATCGGGCAACAGCGCATCGGTGTAAATGTGGGTATTCTTGACGCTCGCGGTGGCGAACAGTTTGTCGCCGCCATCGCTCCAGATCGGGGCGAATAGCGAGAGGTCTTGGCGGACGATCCCGAGATCGGCGTCTTGGTTGCGGACGGGCCGCGCCGGATTCCACGAGACACTGTAACCGGGTCCGGGGAAGGCGTTCCCCAACCCTCCGAGACCGGCGAGCGGATTGCCGGGGCGCGGTTCGGGTCGGGTATCGTCCGGCCTCGGGAAGAGATCGGGCGGGCGGTTGTCCGGCACGACGCGCGGCGGTTCGCCTTGGGCGCGGATTGGCCCGTCTTGAAGGATGACGAATGCGAGTGCGAACAAACCGAGTCGGCGCATGCCAAGCCCTCACCCCCGGTGGCGAATACCCCGACGGCGGACGGAACGCAACGCCGACTGATGGAAGGGCGGTCCCTACTTTTCCAAAATTCCTGATTGTGAACGGACCGACAATACGCTACGCTTGTGTTGGTGATGAAGACTCCCTCCTGCCCGTTACGCACTTTACTCCCACTGGAGCGGCTCCCATGCTGACTCTCCTCGGTCAACGCACTCGCTACTGCGATGGTGTGACCCGCCGCGCGGCCCTGAAAATCGGGGCTTTTTCGTTCGGTGCCACGACCCTCACGCTAGCCGACGTCTACCGGGCCGAAGCGGCCGCGAAGGCGCAAACCGGTTCGTCGTCGTCGAGCCAGCACAAAGCCGTGATCAACGTCTTTTTGGGCGGTGGCCCCCCGCACCAAGACATGTGGGACTTGAAGATGGACGCCCCGGCGGAAATCCGCGGTGAGTTCAAACCGATCAAAACGAAGGTCGAAGGAATCGAGATCGGCGAGTGCTTCCCCAAAATCGCCGCGATGATGGACAAGTTCGCGATCATCCGCAGCATCGTCGGCGCCCAAGGCGGGCACGACGGATTCCAATGCACCACCGGCTACCCGCAAAACTCCCTCGCGGCCATGGGCGGCCGGCCGAGCATCGGCGCGGTCGCCAGTAAACTGTGCGGCTCCGTCGACCCGTCGGTCCCGCCGTTCGTCGGTCTCGCCGAGAAGACCCAGCACGCCCCCTGGAGCGACGCTGGACAGGCCGGGTTCCTCGGCAGCATGTACGGCGCCTTCAAACCGAGTGGCCCGGATATGGCCAACATGAAAAAGAACACCGTCAACCAGACGCACCTCGCCGACCGCCAGAAGCTGCTGCGCGGCTTCGACACCATGCGCAAGGAAATGGAAAACGACAGCACGCTGAGCACGATGGACGCCCACACCGAACGGGCCATGAACGTGCTGCTGTCGAGCAAATTGATGGAAGCGATGGACGTGACCAAGGAAGACCCGAAGATCCGCGACCGGTACGGCGATGGCAAGCCGTACAAATTCCAGTACGACGGTGCCCCGACCGCCAACGATCAAATGCTCATGGCCCGGCGCTTGGTGCAAGCGGGCGCCCGCTGCGTGACCCTCAGCTTCGGCCGCTGGGATAGCCACGGGAAAAACTTCGATCTCGTGCGCGATCACGGGGCCAAGCTCGATCAAGCCTTGTCGGCACTGGTCTGGGACCTCGACCGACTCGATATTCTGAACGATGTGACGGTCATCGCCTGGGGCGAATTCGGACGGACGCCGCGGATCAATAAAGAAGCGGGGCGCGACCACTGGCCGCAGGTCAGCAGCGCCATCCTCGCCGGCGGCGGGCTCAAAACCGGACAAGTCATCGGCAGCACGAACCGGCTCGGAGAGAACGCCAAAGATCGCCCCGTGACCTTCGGTGAAGTTTTCGCCACGCTGTACCAATCCATCGGTTTGAATCCGGAATTGAACCCGGTGAACGACCCGACCGGCCGGCCGCAGCATTTGGCCGAAGGGCCGGTGATGAAGGAATTGATTTGAAGCCGGAATCGACATCGCACCTCGCAGGATCCAAGTCCCGAGAGGTTTTTCCATGGACCCTCAACCGCTAAAGATGGCTGAGTTCCCGATAACTGGCGGTGCCACGACGGATCTGCTAACATCCAAACAGTAGGAACTTCCCTTTCCGGAACCTCTCCCATGCTCGTCCGCGTCGCTTTGTTGTTAGTCGTGATGACCGGTCCCTCCGTTGTCTTCGGCGCCGAAACCCAAACTGGCTTTGTCACCAAAGAGTTTGCCAACGAAGACAAATCGATTTCCAAGTACGTCGTCTTCGTTCCCGCGGCCTACGACGGCAAGACAGAGTTCCCGGTGATCTTGTTCCTCCACGGTTCCGGAGAAACCAAGGGCGGCACGAAGATGCCGGTGGAAGTCGGCCTCGGGCCGGTGATCAAAAAGCAAGAGAAAACCTTCCCGTATATCGTCGTGATCCCGCAATCCGAGAAGAGGACGTGGAAAGCCGAGTCGGACGATGGCAAGCGCGCGATTAGAATGCTCGACAACACGATGAAAGAGTACAAGACCGACCCCAAGCGTGTGATCCTCACCGGGCTCAGTCTGGGCGGCTACGGTACTTGGAGCAACGCATTCGCGCACGCGGATCGCTGGTCCGCCATCGTTCCCGTTTGCGGCGGCGGCGATCCGAAAAGCGCCGAAAAGATCAAAGACATTCCGTGCTGGTGCTTCCACGGGGACAAGGACACGGCGGTGAAGGTCGAGCTGTCGCGGTCGATGATCGAAGCGTTGAAAAAAGCCGGTGGCAAACCCAAGTACACCGAATACGAAGGCGTCGGCCACAACTGTTGGGACGCCGCCTACGGAGACAAGGAGCTGTGGTCGTGGCTCGCCGAGCAGAAGCAGAAGTGACCCACTGGAGAAATCGACGATGGGACAGAATTATTCCGCTGTGATCCGTCAAAGCGACGGCTGGTGGATCGGGTGCATCAAAGAAGTCCGCGGTGTGAACTGCCAAGCTCACACTCGAGAAGAGTTGCTGGACGACTTGAAGTCCGCATTGGCGGAAATCTTAGTCATGAATAGTGAAGACGCCGTTTTGACAATGGAAGGCGAGTTCGAGGAAGTGAGCATCAGCGCATGAAGCGCAGGGACTTAATTGCTCACCTGCTCGCACACGGATGCGTGTTGATTCGCGAAGGAGGCAAGCACGCTTGGTGGGGTCACCTTACTAACAACAAGAGAACTGCGATCCCACGCCATGGCGAAGTGAACAACAACACTGCGAAAAGTGTTTGCCGAGCATTGGGCATTCCTCCTTCCACAAAGAAGTAACCCTGTTTCCCTGACCTCCCCGGAGCCTCTGCCCATGTCCGCAAAGAAAAGCAAACCCTCTCGCCGCGGCTTCTTCGCCGCTTCCGCCGTCGGGGCCACCGCGCTCTCGATGACGGCCAAGAGCTACGCCGATGTCAAAGGCGCCAACGAGGCCGTCCGCATCGGCTTCCTCGGCGTCGGCGGCCGCTGTCAGCAGCACATCGACGTCATCTTGAAAATGCAGGCCGAAAAGAAGGGCGTCCGCCCCGTCGCCGCGGCCGACGTCTGGAACGGCGACCAGACCAAGGGCAAGGGCAAGGGCCAAGGCCTGTTCCCATCCGCTAAGCGGATGGAAATCGAAGACGACAAAAAGCACGTCAGCAAAGACTACCGCACGATCCTCGACCAGAAGGACGTGGACATGGTCGTGATCGCGTCGCCGGACCATTGGCACGCGAAGATGACCATCGACGCGCTGGGCGCCGGTAAGCACGTCTACTGCGAAAAGCCGATGACGCGGACCATCGCCGAAGCGCACGCAGTCGTCGACGCTTGGAAAAAGACCGCCCTCACCATGACCGTCGGCGTCCAGAGCATGGCCGACCCGACTTGGCGCATGGCCAACGAGTACATCCGGGCCGGCAACATCGGCCACGTGATGCAGGGCCAGACCAGCTACTACCGCAACAGCACCGTCGGCCAGTGGCGCTATTACTCGCTGACCAAGGACATGAACCCGTCGACCATCGACTGGGACATGTTCCTCGGCCACAAGTTCGAAGTCGCCGGGGAGAAAGTCGGCCCGACGCCGGATAAAGTCCCGTTCGATCGGGCCATCTTCGGCCAATGGCGCTGCTACTGGCCGTTCGGCGGCGGCATGTTCACCGACCTCTTCGTCCACCAGACGACGCACCTCATCGCCGCGATGGGCGTCCGCTATCCGAAGCGCGTCGTCGGCGCCGGCGGCATCTACATGGAGTACGACACCCGCGACGTGCCCGATGTGGCGACCGTCGTCGCCGACTATGACGAGGGCTGCCAGGTCATCATCACCGCGAGCATGGCGAACGATCACCGCATCGAAGAAGTGATCCGCGGCCACACCGGCACCCTCGTGTTCGAGAGCAAAGCGACGAAAAAGGACGATCCGAAATCGCCGCGCGAGTTCGGCTTCACCATACTCCCGCAGGGCATCGGCGGCACGCCGAAAGGGCCGGGCGGCGACATCCCGAAGGACGGCGAATTCGTCTCGGGCGGACTCAAGGGCGACGACACCTACGCCCTCTGGGTCAACCACCTGCAGTGCGTCCAGGACAAGAGCCAGGACACCTTCAGCACCCCGGCGCTCGGCGCCGCCGCGTTCAGTACCGTGAACATGGGCGCCCAGAGCTACCGCCAGGGCAAGGCTTTTTTCTGGGACAAAGAAGCCCGCAAGCCCGTCGAAGCCGATTCGACTTGGGCCACCCAGTGGGAAGAGCGCAGCAAGAAGCGCGGCAAGCCGAACCAGATCATCGGATGGACCGGCGGCGACAAGGGCAGCACGCTGACCCCGCCAGAATACCAAAAGCTCGAAGGCCCGTGGATCGACGGCAAGGATCCCGCCGGTTGATGCATTTCGGATTTGGGATTGCGGATTTCGGATCGAGTATAGTTTCGATCCGGTCCGCATTCCTGTTCCGATTCTTCCAATCCGAAATCCGCAATCCCAAATCCGCAATGCTCCAAGATGCTTTCCCCGAGATCACCAAACGGCGAGAGCCGCTCGCCCCGTATACGCACCTCCGCATCGGCGGGCCGGCGGAATGCCTCGTGCAGCCGCGCTCGACCGACGAACTGAAAGCCGTGCTGCGCTACTGCAAAACCGAGTCGATCCCGCTCCGGATGCTGGGCGGCGGGTTCAACCTGTTGGTGAACGACGACCCGATTCCGGGAGTCGTGATGCGGCTCATCGGCCCCGAGTTTTCATCGATCGAAACGCGAGGCAACACGATCCGCGCCGCCGGGGGTGCCCAACTGTTCGACCTGATTGCCCACGCTCTGCGGGCCGGCCTCGGCGGGCTCGAAACCCTCGTCGGCATCCGCGGCACCGTCGGGGGCAGTGTCCGCTGCAACGTCGGCGACCGCAGCGGCGAAATCGGCGCCTGTGTCCGCCGCGTCGCCGTCCTCCACGACGACGCGAGCGAACTGGTACGCACCCGCGAAGAATTGACATTCGGCGTCCACAGCAGCGACCTCGACGAACCGGTGATCCTTTGGGTCGAATTCGAACTGACCCCCGAGAAATCGGCGGCGCTGTTGAAGCGCATGACGCGGGCGTGGATCATCCGCAAGGCCGCCGAGCCGCTGAGCTTCCAAGCCGGCGTCCGCCTCTTCCGCGACCCCGCCGGGCTGAATGCCGGATCGCTCATCGAACGCGCCGGCCTCGCGAAATTCCGCGTCGGCGGCGCCGAGATCAGCGACCGCAACGGCAACTACGCCATCGCTCACCCCGGCACCACGGCCAAGGATGTGCTGAAACTCATCGATCACGTCCGGGCCAAAGTCAAAGACTCCGCCGGCGTGACCTTGGAACGCGAACTCAACGTCTGGTGACCGGGGCCGAACATGGCCAAACGCAAAGCTTACAAACCACCGCCGCCGCGCCGGACAGGGACGGGTTGGCACCTGCTCAAAATGACGGTCAAATCGCTGGTCGCCCTCGCCCTCGGTTTCGGGGTTCTCGCGGGCATCGCTTGGTTCGGCACCCGGGCGGGAACCGGAGTCGCACCCAACGCTCGGTACACCGTCTCGTTCGCCGACATCGAAACCGCCGCTCCGCCGGGGTTGGATCGCCCTAATTTTCTCATGGAGGTCCGGTATCTCAACGACCTTCCGGAAACACTTCAATCCGTCGATCCGAAGTTGTTCGAGCAGTTGAAAGCCGCCTTCGCCAAGCACCCGTGGGTTCGCGCGGTCAACGAGGTCATCGTCTCGATAGATGGCCGGATCCGCGTCGAGTTGCAATTCCGGGAACCGGCGCTGGTCCTGCTCATCGATCCCGGTTCCGTGCCGCGGGCGGTCGACCGCGACGTCGTCTTACTCCCCGCGAACGCCCCCACCGAGAATCTCCCCGTGTACTTGAATCGGCCCGTGCCGATCTCCCTCGCGGCCGGGCAGACCTGGCCCGACCCGGATGTCCGCCGCGCGGTCGAACTCGCACATCTGTACCCGTGCGAAAAAATCGAGCGCGTGAGCGGTTATTGGAACCTGACCCGGGCCGACGGCAAAGTGCTGCGGATCGCCGCGCCGTGACAGTCGTACAATATCGCCCATCGATTCGTGGCACCGATTGGATTTTCCGATGCAAACTCGGTTCGTGATCGGTATCGACCTCGGCACCACCAACTGCGCCCTCGCGTTCGTCGACACCGGCGCCGGCGGCGACTTGCGTTGCCAGACCTTCGCCATCCCGCAAGTGGTGAACCCCGGTGAAGTCGCCGCGCGCGATTTGCTGCCGTCGTCGCTTTACCTGCCGGGGCCGAATGAACAACCGGCCGGAGCGCTGAAGCTGCCGTGGGATGCCAACCGGGATTACAGCGTCGGCGAGTTCGCCAAACACTTCGGCGCGAAGGTGCCGACGCGCTTGGTCAGCAGCGCGAAGTCGTGGCTAGGCCACGCCGGCTGCGACCGCAAAGCTCCGATCCTCCCGTTCCGCGCCGGCGAGTCCGACCGCAAAATTTCACCCGTCGACGCCTGCACGCGGTACTTGAAGCACATGGCCGAAGCGTGGAACGCGGTGCCGACGAACGCGATTCCCGAGCACAAACTCGAAGCGCAAGAGATCATTTTGACGGTGCCGGCGTCGTTCGATGCCGCGGCGCGCGAACTCACCGTCGAAGCCGCCCGCGCCGCCGGGTACGAGCACCTGACGTTGCTCGAAGAACCGCAGGCCGCGTTTTACGCGTGGCTCGACCGCAAGGGCGAAGACTGGCGGACCGAAGTGAACGTCGGCGATCTCGTGCTCGTCGCCGATGTCGGGGGCGGTACCTCCGACTTCACCTTGATCGAAGTCGGCGAAGACGGCGGTAACCTCGCGCTCACCCGGCTCGCCGTCGGCGATCACCTGCTGCTCGGCGGCGACAACATGGACTTGGCGCTCGCCTATACCATCGCCGCGGAACTGGCCAAGGCGGGGACGAAGCTCGACGCCGGGCAGATGCTGCAAATGACGCACGCCGCCCGGCAGGCCAAGGAGCAATTGCTCGCTGACAAGTCGTTGTCATCGGCGGCCGTCACCGTATTGGGCAAGGGTCGGTCCGTCATCGGCGGCACGGTTAAATACGACCTCCCCCGGGCCACCGTGGAGAAAATCCTTGTCGACGGTTTCTTCCCCGAGTGCCCGCGCGACGCGGAACCGGCCCGCGACGGCAGCGCCGGTTTGCAGGAACTCGGTCTGCCGTACGTGTCCGATGCGGGGATCACCAGGCACCTCGCCCACTTCCTGAATCGCCAAGCTGAGGCGCTCGCCGGGCGAGAGAAACCCTCGGGTAAGAAGAAGAAAGCCGACGCGGCGATCCTGCCGACGGCGGTGCTGTTCAACGGCGGGGTCTTCAAAGCGGACCCGCTGCGGAACCGCTTCCTAGGGGTCCTCGGGGCGTGGGCGAAATCGGCGAAAGCCGAGGGCGTGCGCGAGCTCTCGGGGGCCGACCTCGATCAAGCCGTAGCCCGCGGCGCCGCCTACTACGGTCTCGTCCGGCGAGGCAAAGGGGTCCGCATCCGCGGTGGCACGGCCCGCGCTTACTACATCGGCGTCAAGGTCGCGCGGCCCGCAATCCCGGGCATTCCGGACGAATACAAAGCGCTCTGCGTCGCCCCGTTCGGGATGGAGGAAGGCACCGAAGCCGACATCCCGCAACAGACCTTCGGCCTCACCGTCGGCGTCGAAGCGACCTTTCGTTTCTTGGGCTCCACGATCCGCCGCGACGATAAACCGGGAGCGACTATCGAAGACTGGCAAGGCGAAATCGACGAACTCGCCCCCGTGAAGGTGACCCTCGACGGCGAGGCGAAAGCCGGTTTGGTGACGGTCCACCTCCACAGCAAAGTGACCGAAGTCGGCCAACTCGAATTGTGGTGCCGAAGCCGAGACGGCAAGCGGAAGTGGAAGCTCGAGTTCAACGTCCGCGAGAAGGCGTGAATGCCCGCAACCGACATTTCAAATGTGAACGCACATCCAGTATCCTGTCGAAAATGATTCCAGCGCCATTCCACACACCCTCTCGTGGAACCATTGCAAAAAGCTGGAATCATTTCCGACTCGCTGGAGTGACCATGCCCGTACTCGACTTGCAACTCGTCCCGATGGATTCCGCGGTCGCAGTCTCAATAGCGGAAACGCTTCCGTGGCTTTGGGACGGCTTCCTGATGCCGGGAGACATCACCCTGCTGACCAGCCAGTGGAAGACCGGGTCTCCTCCGGAATCTCGGCGCGGGAACGCCCTTCCTCGGTCGCGAACTCCGACCCGGTCGGGCGTGGGTCATCTCGGAGGAATCGCGCTCCCAGTGGGGCGAGCGACTCCGTCTCATGCCGATCGGGCCGCACGTTCAATTGCTGGCGCGGCCCTTTCGCGGTCGGCCCACCGACGACGAATGGAACGCGCTGATCGACCTCGCCGTGGAAGCCTCGGCGACGACGGGACTCGGCCTCGTCGTGATCGATCCGCTGGCGTCGTTTCTGCCGGGCCGGTGCGAATCGGATGCCGCCACGCTGCTGGAAGCGCTCTTACCGCTGCACCGCCTCACTGCGGCGGGCGTCGCGGTGCTGCTCTTGCACCATCCGCGCAAGGCGAAGTCCGAAGCGGGGAGTTCCGCGCGCGGCTCGGGGGCGCTGCTCGGCTTCGTCGATAGCTCCCTCGAACTGACCCGTTACAGCCGGCTCGGCACCGACTCCAAACGGCGGTTGATCCTCGGCCAGTCCCGCCGCGAGGGAACCCCGGCCCGACTGGCCTACGAATGGAATCCGTCGACCGGCGTGTTCGCGGTCTGCACCGATCCGCGCGAGCGCCAGTTCGAAGAGAATTGGCAAACGGTACTCGGAATTTTGAAGGATCGCACGGGGGGAATCACGCACCGGGAGATCGCGGAGGTCTGGCCGCCCGACGTGGACAAACCCGGGCTCAGCACGCTCTACGGCTGGTTGAATTTAGGATCCGACCGCAAACTTGTCCGCCGCGAAGGGAGAGGGACGAAAGACGATCCGTGGCGCTACCGCCTGGAAAACGAGGACGACGAATACCGCGATCGCGGCGAGCTACCCCCGCTGAAACCGCTGCGGTGGTGACGGAGGCACCTGTTCCCGGACGCGCTGCGGAGCAAGTCGGACACCGCGATGGTGAACGAAGTCTTCTGCAATGTGCTGATCCACAACCTTTGGATACTGAATCTGAAAGAGCGAGCTTGGCATCGAAGCGATGTTCAGCAAGTTGAGCGCGCAAGACAAAATGCTACCATTATCAGCCTGAGCGTGCGGGGAGACTCGGGATGCGATTGCCACTGATACGTATTGGGAATGACGAACGGCCAATCCGGCCTTGGGAGTGGTGTTTGTCGCCTTTGGTCTACGCCATTGTGATCCCGGCACTTCTTCTATTGGCGGTTCTGTCGATACCGTATTTTGGGTTGTACCCCGAGCGCCA
>JAYSYN010000159.1:0-4914 GCA_043727575.1 Fimbriiglobus sp. | reverse complement strand
TGCGGAGCTGGTAGACGATGCCGGCGAAGCAGCGTTTGTCGTCGGCGAAGGGGCGTCCGCCCTTGGGCTGCGGTCGCTGGGGTGGCAGGAGCGGGGCGACCCGCTCCCACATGGCGTCGGTCAGTTCGGCTTCGCGGGCGCGGCTGGGCATGGGGGCCTCCCGTTCGGAGAGTCCATCATGCCGAGTTCCCGAAAATGCGCAAGAGCAGTTGCGAAATAGGTTCTACAAAACCCCTCATATCTCCAGCTTCTCCTTCGAATCCCCGAAGGTCGCCAGCTTCACGCCGGCTTTTTCCAGCAGGCTCATGTACAGGCTGCACATCTTGCGGTTGGGTTTTCCGGAGAAGTCCAGCACGCGGCCCGACTTCAATTGACCGCCGCCGCGGCCCATCATCACGACCGGGAGTTGGTCGTTGTTGTGGCTGCCGGTCATCATGCTGCTGCACATCAAGATCATGCTATTGTCGAGCAGCGTGCGCTCGCCTTCTTGCACGGCGTCGAGCTTGGCGGAGATGTACGCCAGTTGCGACGTGCAGAATTGATTGACCTTCAACCAATCTTCGCCGTCGGTGTGGCTGAGCAGGTGCTGGATCATGTAATCGATGGTGCCCTTGCCCTCCGCCGATTTCAGATTCGGGAAGCGCAGCGACGAATGGTCGTTGTTCAATTTCAACGTGCAGACTCGTGTTGTGTCGGTCCGGAACGCAAGGACCAAGATGTCGCACATGAGCCGCATGTGCTGATCGATGTCCTGCGGGATACCGTCGGCCGGGCGCTTCATGTCGGGCTTGTCGAGCGTCGGCCGCCAGCCTTGCAACCGCCCGGCTTTGCCGGAGTCTTCGATGCGTTGTTCCACTTCGCGGACGCTGCTCAGGTATTCGTCGAGCCGGCGTTGGTCGGACTTGCTGACGCTGCTGCGTAGGCCGCGGGTGTCGTCGGCGATGGAATCGAGGACGCTCTTATCGGCGCGGCCGACGTTGTCGCGGAAGAGCCGGTCGAAGGCGAGGGCGGGGTAGAGTTCGAGCGGCGTCGGCGTGCTGGCGGACGTCCACGAGATGTGAGAACTGTAGATCATCGAGTAGTTTTTGTGGATCGCCGCGATCGACGGCTCGCAGCCGAGGACCAAGCTCGGCACCTTCGTTTGGCCCTTCAATTTGTCGGCGAGGAGTTGATCGCAGCTCTGGCCCGATTGGATGCCGCCGTCCGGGGCGAGGTGGGCTCCACTCAACAGGTTGCCCGTTTGGCAACTGTGGATGCCGCCGATGAGGGCTTCTTGGTTGTAGAGGCCTTTGAAGAAGGTCAGCTTCTCGCGGTGCGGTTTCAGCGGTTCGAGCACACGGCCGAGTTCCATCTTCGCGCCATCGCCTTTGGCCCACCACTCCTTGGAGTGGTAGCCGTTGCCGCTGAACAGGCAGGCGAACCGCACCGGCGGCTCGGAGGCTTTGTTCTTGGGTTTATCATCGCCCCAAACGGGGATCGATTCGAGCCACGGCAGCGCCGCGGTGACGCCGACGCCTCGGAGAAATGCCCGGCGGGAGAAGGGATGCGAGAGGGTCATGGTGTGGAGTCCGGGTGTCGATCAGGCTTAGTGATAGTGTACCGACACCTCGCGGAGCGTGTCACTATCATTTCACGGCTTCGATGCGGGTCCCCGTCAGGAGGCCGACGTCGCCGAAGTCTTTCGGGTAGGTCACGCCCCCCGCGATTTCGACCCACTTGCCGACGTACCGGTCGAGTTCGATCCCGTCCGCGATCAGGTACAGCCGGACGTTCCCCTTGGAATCGGTGAGGGCGAAGACCCTCTTGCCCTGGTACTCGAACTTCACCGTGCGCAGGATCCCTTCGCCGAGGAGCGTCTTCGAATCCGGCTTCACGGCCACCGTCGGGGGAAGCTTCGGATCTTCGCTCGGCCGCGGGCTGCCGCCGCTGATCGACTTGCCCGTCTGGGCCTGTTCCCGCACCGCGTGGAGGCGCTCGTAGCAGAGATTCGCGAGCTTCACATCCCCCGCTTTGTTCGACGCGCCCGCCAGTTTCATGTACAGTTCTTCGGCCTTGGCGTAGTCGCCGTTCGCGCGGGCGCTCTCGGCGTCGCGCCAGAGTTGGCTACCCGAGCCATCGCTTTCGGGCGCCGTCCGCAGCGGTGTCGGATTGGGGACGGCGGCGGGAGTCGCGGTCTCCGTCGTCAGCGGTTTCTCTTCGGTTTGCCCTTTGACCACGAACCCGGTTTTCTCGACGCGTCCGGCGAGTTCCAGCGCCGCGCGCGGCACGTAGCGGAAGTCATCGCGCGGTGGCAGGATCGGGTACCACCCGGTTTTGGAGTCGTCCCCATCGAGGTGAGCCTTCGCCCCGATGATCTGCACCAGCGTCCCCGTCGGCAGCTTCGTCCGTTGAACGTTCAACGGTTTGCGCTCGCCCGCCATTCCCGCGGCGATGTTCACCTCCCCGGAATCGAGCGCGTTCACCACGGCGTTGCATGGGAATGTGTCGGTCGCCTCGCCCGGCTTGCGCTTCAGTTCCACATTCAATTGGCTGATCCAACTGATCGACCCGACCGGGGGCTGGATGGCGTACCAATCGCTCCCTTCCAGATGGTGGGCGATCACCTCCGCGTCCCGGTCGAGCTTGCCGCACGGTGCCATTTTTTCCGATGGTCCCGACCGCACGATCACCGAATCGACCTTGACGACGGCGACGGTCGATTGCGTTTGCGCCGCGGCGAAGCCGGCGCAGACCATCAGGGCGAACGAGGACGCTAAGGCTCGCATGGCGGGCCTCCGGGCGGGGAGCGGGTTTTGGGAATGAACCGCGGGTATACCCCGCCCTTCGGACCGGGCAAGCCGAAGTGGGAATCGGCTTACAATACCCGCACCGACCATCCGCGAGTGTGCCGCCATGCGACCGCGAATCTTGATGTGCCCGCCGGATCATTACGGGATCGAGTACGAGATCAACCCGTGGATGAACCGCAGCCTCGGGGCGGTTCGGGCCGTCGCCTTCCAGCAATGGACGACCCTGCGCGACACGCTCGTCGGGCTGGGTGCCGCGGTCGAAGCGCTCGCCCCGCAACCGGGGTTGCCCGACCTCGTCTTCACCGCGAACGCCGGGTTGATGTTCGGCAACCGCTTCCTCAGCAGTCGGTTCAAGCACGAGGTGCGGGCGAAAGAATCGCCGGTGTTCGACGCCTGGTTCGCCGCGAACGGTTTCGCCGTCGAACACTTGCCCGAGCGGATGTTCCACGAAGGCGCCGGCGATGCCCTCTTCTGCGGGGAGATCCTGTTCGCCGGCTACCGGACGCGCTCCGATGCCAACGCCCACAACTGGGTCGCCCAGTCGCTCGGCGTCCGTTGCCTGCCGTTGGAATTGGTCAACCCGCGATACTACCACCTCGACACCTGCTTTTGTCCGCTCGCCCCCGGCGTCGCGCTGTTCCACCCGGAAGCCTTCGACGGCTACGGCTTGCGCGTCCTCGAAACCCACGTGCCGACGCTGATCCCGGTGGACGCGGACGAAGCCCGGCGCTTCGGTTGCAACGCGGTGGTCCTCGGGAAATCGGTCGTCCACAACAGCCGCTGCCCGGAACTCGGCGCGGCCTTGGCCGGGGCCGGATACCGATCCGTCGAAGTCGACCTCGACGAGTTCCTCAAAGCCGGCGGCAGCGCGAAGTGCCTGACGCTGCGACTCGACGGCGAAGACGCGGCCGCGTGGCGGGGTGACGACAGATGATTCTCGGAGGTTGATTCGACGTCGCCCGCCCTGCAAAGATCGATCACGCCCCGCGCCGCGGAACACCCATCTTTTCGTCGATCAACCGGACCATCACCGCGAATTCACCCGGGTAGACTTGCGCCGGCCGCACGTGCCATTGATCGAGCTTCTCAATCACGAACGCCACGGCTTCCACTTCCGAAAGTCCTGCCGTTTGCTGGATTTCACGGGCGTGCTCGGCCACTTGGGCTTCTTCTGCGGCGGTGAAAATCGGAGCGTTCGCTGGTGCCGCGACCGGCTGGGTTTCTCCGGATATCGGATCATCGCGAAGCCGATCATCGCGGGTGCCCGCGACGGATTTGTCGTGCCGCATCCGGGTCCGCTCGAGTTCCAAAATCGAATTGGCCGCCGCCGCGACGATTTCTTCGTTGCGACTGCCGAGTTGTTTTTGGAGCGCGAGCACGGCTTCGAGAACGGCGTCGTTCCAGAGCCGACCGCGTTCGCGTTCGCATGCCGGTAACGGCATCCGGATTTCGGCTGGAAGTTCGCCGGCGATTCGGTTGTGCAGAAGTGTGGCGACCATAGCCGGCTCCGATGGGTGTTCCAATAGTTCACGTGTACATATAAGCTCCAATATGGCGAAGTCAAATCGGAAGTAGAATAATGTTCAAGATTCTTTTGCTGGTATCCCGATGATTACGGGAGGGTGACCTGCGAAAAACCCAAGCATCGTCGCGACACCCTTGCAACGATTAGGGCAAAGATTCTTGGAGGTTTCTCGGAATGGCCCGATTTCGTAGGTCATGCTCCGCATGACGCCGGGAAGGAATTGAGCTTCATCGACCGTGGGAAGCACGTCATGCAGAGCATGACCTACGAAAAGCTCCGAGAATGGTTGCGACACCCCTTGCAACATTTCCATTTGACCGACACTCCCGAATCCATTATTTTGACGCCACTGACAAGGCAAACCCGCCCGCTCCCAGCGGATCATCCGAGGTTAAAAAATCGCCGGTCGTGCGGTTTTCTCGATTGCATGTCTGCGGCCAAAGACTTAGAGGCTATCCGAGAAGTTTTCCCTTGAAAATCGACTGTTTTAGGCTTGGCTTAGTGGCCGTGGTCACGATTTCACTGCGGCTGCGTGAATCCAGTACTCGCGGCTGACGCGTATTCGCTGATTTCTCTGGGGACTGTTGTCGGACAGCCTCT
>JAYSYN010000158.1:0-14888 GCA_043727575.1 Fimbriiglobus sp. | reverse complement strand
CCACGCTTCGCCGTCGGCCGGCGTTGCGGTGAACACCAAATGCTTGGAATCCGGGGTGAAGGTGAAGTCGTCGCCGACGCTGAAGGTGCTGCTCGTCGGGTTGGCGTCGCGGTCGCCGGGGGTGCAATCGTGCGGGGCGCTCCAGCCGGTTTTCTCGGCGGCAATCACGAACAGGTGCTGGCGCTTGTCGCCGACGTACTCGTCCCAATGCCGATAAAAGAGCTTCGTGAAGGTCTTCGCTTTCACGGGGCTGTCCTCGATCTCTTTGTCCTTCGCCGCATTCTTCTTGTCCGATTCCGCGAAGGGCAGTTCGCTGAACTCCGGATAGATGGAACTCACGAAGCCGATCGATTTCGCATCCGGCGACCACAATCCGTTGTCGGCCCCGGTGCTGATACTTGTGAGCGGCTGCGCTTCGCCGCCATCGAGGCCGACGACCCACAGCTGCTGCGAGCCGCCGCGGGTGCTGCTGAACAAGATGCGCTTGCCGTCCGGCGACCAGCGCGGGTGAGTGTCCTTTTTGCCGTTGGGATTGGTGAACGCCTTCGGCGCCGACTTGCCGTCGGTGGCCGCCAGCCAGAGGGCGGTGCTGCTCTTGTTTCCCGCGAAATCCACGGTCGTGACTTGGTAGACGACGGAGTTCCCATCCGGCGAAATCTGCGGATCGGCGACCCGTTTGAGGGCGAACAAGTCCTCGACCTTCATCGGCCGCTTGCGCTCATCGGAGGCGTCCGCCTGCGCGGCGAAGTACCCGTACACGGCCGCGATCAGCGCGGCCAACAGCAAGATTTTCATCGGTCCCGGCTCCCGAGGGGATTGGCGAATCACATAACACGAAGGTGGAAAGGGATAGACGAGAGTCTGGCAAAACTGGCATGACTATTCAAGCCCCCGCTCGGGTAGACTATTCCTTACGGCCGATCACCCGTAGGAACGCCATGATAACTCGAACCGTCTTCGCCCTCGTTCTCGGTTTCGCGGCAGCCCCATCATCGCGTGCCGAAGAACCGAGAAAGCTCACCGTCGACGAACTGCAAGGGACGTGGCTCTTCGACGCCGCGAGCCGGGCGAAAGGGAGCGACGCTCTTGGGATGGTTTGGAACGCAAAAGTCGTCGTGAAGGACAATTCCATCGCGGTCGAGAAGTTCCTCGACTTGAAGAAGCCACTGCACGGGACCGTTGAACTCGACCCGGCCGGAAAGGTCGGTCACATCGATTTGAAGCTCGAGGAGTACGACCTGAAGGAAGTCGCACCGGCCAAAATCTCCGCGGGTACTTTGGCCGGCGTTTATCGATGGACGGGCGACAAACTCGCCCTCGCCTTCCACGCGGAGCCGGGTGGAGCGCGGCCCAAATCGGTGGACGAAGTCGGCCTGAAACTGTTGTCGATGACCTTGGTCAAAGCGCCGAAAGGCTTCGCCGAATTCCCGAAGAGCTACACGCTCAAGGTGACGGGAACGGACGGCCAGCCCGCAAAAGGCGTGAGCATCGGGCACTTTATGAGCAAGCGACGGGACGAGGCGGTGAAAGCCGGCGTCGAAACATGGTCGATGTTCAAACCGAAGAAGACCGACGAACGCGGCGCGCTCGAGATCGGTTTTTCGGACGAGGGCTTCCAGCGGCTCATCATCGCTTGGGACGAAGCCAACGGGCTGATCGGCTTCGGTTCCGCTTCGCCGGCCGACTTGGTGCGAAAGCCGGAAGTGGCCATCGAACTGAAACCGATTTGCAAGGTGAAGTTGAACGTCGCCTGCGACGAATTGAAGAAATCCGGCGCGACCGATCAGTTCCATTGCTACGTCATCACTCGAGCAGGACACCGGATCGCTTTCAATTCCAATGCCTCGGGCCAGCTCGATTTCCTGCTGCCCGCCGGCGACTACAAACTGCACCTGTACGGATCGGAGTACGTCGGCTCGAAGCGCGAAACGCTCGCGGTGCCGAAGGATCGCAGCGAATTCGACGCCCCGAAAATGACCCTGCCGCCGACCGCGTTGCTGTCGTTGCTCGGCAAGCCGGCGCCGGCGCTCGCCGACGTGAAGGGTTGGAAAGGGGACGCCGTCAAACTCGCGGACCTCAAAGGGAAGGTCGTGTTGCTCGAGTTCTGGGGCTACTGGTGCGGGCCGTGCATCGCGTCGATGCCGGTGCTCTTCGACCTGCACGAGAAGTTCGCCGACAAAGGCTTGGCCATCGTCGGCATTCACGTGGACGGCGACGGCGAGGTCGATAGCTCCGCGAAACTCGACGCGAAGATCGCGGGCTTCAAGAAAGAGGTTTGGAAGGGGAAGGACCTGCCGTTCCCGGTGGCGCTGACGTCGGGCCACCGCGCCGACGAAGGCGAAAGTCGCGGCGGTATCGCCAGGGCGTACGGAATCGGCAGTTATCCGAGCACGATCCTCATCGACCGCGACGGGAAAGTCGTCGGTAAGTTTCAAGCGCGCGATTCCAAGATGGCCATCGAGCTGATGGAGAAGCTATTGAAGGACGACAAGAAGTGACGCGCACCCACGCCCTGTGGGGCCATTTGCTGTTCTGGCCGGCGTTGATCGTCTGGACATGGAAGCTCGTCGAGCCGAACCCGGTGCCCGAGGCGGTGGGCGACTATCTCGACGCGCCCTTGAAATTCCTCATCGCCAAGAGCCTGCATTTCTCGGGGTACGCATTTTTGGCGTTCGCCCTCGGCATCTGGGTGCCGCCGCGCCGGCGACCGCTGTTGCTGGCGTTCACCCTGATGCTGCTGCACGGGGTGGCAACGGAAGTGATTCAAACGATGGTACCGAATCGCAGCGGCCGGCCCGTCGATGTGATGATCGACTGGGCTGGCATCGCGACCGGGGTGGCCGTCGGTTGGCGATTCTGGAAGCCGCTTTGGATTCGTGGAGCCTAGCGCAACTTCGGCAAGCGGTCGCGGTAGCTTTCGGCGCGGTCCTTGTCGGCGTCTTTCTCTTTCAAAAAGCCGAAGATTTGAATCAGCCGGTGGACGGCTTTGATCTGCTCGTCGCGGTCTTGGTTGTACACGACATCGACCCAAAGGTAGGCCCACATCGCTTCGCGCAGAATGCCGTGGCGGAGGAAGACTTCGCCGAGGGCGCCGTATCCGGCGGCGCGGGCGGCGGGGTCCTTCGCCTTGGCGATCAAGGCTTCGACTTTGAGGGCGGCTTCTTTGACCTTGGCGGTGCGGGCGTCGAATTCCTCGGGGGGCGCGGGCGGGTCTCCGGCTTTGGGTTCCGGCGGTGGGGCCGGGGCCTTCAGGACTTCGTCGAAGATGCCCAGGCGTTCCCGGAGTGGGCCGGTGGCGGGGAAGGCTTTGTCGGCCGCGAGTTCCTTCAGCAGAGCCTCGGTGTCGGTGCGTTTGCCGGCGCGGACGAGGTACCCCGCTTCGAGCAACCTGGCTTCGAAGCGCAGTTCCGGGGTGAGCGCCGCGTTGCGGCCGAGGATGGCCATCGCGTCGGCGGCGCCGGCGGGGTCGTCGAGTTCGCAGAGGTAGCGGGCGGTGAGGCGGGCCGTGGTCCACGATTCCCAACTGCCGAGGTTCGCCTTGCTGAAGACCGCGAGGCGTTCGGCGATCTTCTTGCCTTCGGTTTTGAAGTCGTCGCCGGTTTTGGCGTCGGCGAGTTTGGCGCTCCACACCAACTGCCGGAATTCGAGGTAGCGCTTCGATTTCGGGTTGGTCGTCGCGCCGACGAACCCGGCCAGTTTCTGGAATTCGGCGAGGATCTTCGCGGCGTCCGGGGCCGCGACGGATTCCATGGTGTTCGCGGCCTGTTGCCCGGTGCGCTCGACGCCGGGGACGGTGCCGTAATCGATGCGCACCATGTCGGGCGCGGCGATCGACACTTTCAATTTCTTATCGGACGTGGCGAACACCTGCACGCCGGCGGCGGTCTCTTTGGCTTCGCCATCGACCGTCACGACTTTGCCGTCCTGGGCGCGGTCGCGATACAAGACGCGGTCGGGGGTCACTTGGGCGAACGCCGGCGCGGCGACCAACAGTGCGGCGAGCGTGTTGAGGAAGTAGCGTCGCGGCATGGTGGCGGAGTCCGTGGAGAGTGCGGGGAATGTCCGGAGAATGCGGTCGCTCATTTCGGCGGCGGCGCCGCCCAGAGGCCGCCGTTGGCTTTGTAAAACTCTTTGATTTGTGGGATGTCGTCGAGCAGTTTCAGAAACTTCGCTTTGACCTCGTCGCCGAGGTCGGGGTTGTTCTTCCCGATGTCGACGATCTGTTTGGCGATGTTGTTCAAGCCTTTGTCCAACTCGGGCTTTTTGGCCGCGAGCAGGTGCAATTGCAGCCGCGCGGTGCAGCGCAGCAACTCGGCGGTGAGGTCGAAGAAGAGCGGCCGGGCGAGTTCTTTTTGTTGGCGGATCTTCGCGACGTCCTCTTCTTTGGCGTTCGCGGGGATCGGCTTGGTGATGATGCCGCGGACCTCGCCCGAGTATTCCGACCAACCTTTCTGGGCTTCGAGCCACAATTTCTGAGCTTCCGGTAAGTTCGCGGTACCGGCGGCTTTGGCTTCCAAATACAGGAAGGTTTCCCGGCGGAATTCGGGGATGCGGGCGGCCCAGCCCTCTTTGCGATCTTTGCCCATGACCGCGAGCACGACTTCCTCGGCCTTCGGCAATTTGTCGCCGAGGCGGTACGTCCGCAACAGTTCCAGTTGGGCCACGCGGTAATACGGCGTCGCGGCTTTGTCGGCCGTCCACGCGGCGACGGCGTCGTCTTTGGTTTTCTTCACGGCGGGGGCATCGCCCGGATCGGACTCGGGCGGTTTCGGCGGCTCGGTTCTCAAAAACGCCGCGCTCGCCGGCGCCGGGATGCGCAGGAGTAGGGCGCTGCCTTTTTCGTAGTCGCCGAGTTCTTTGAAGATCTTCCCGAGGTCGAGCAGCTGCACTGTGGTCAGGTTGGCGGTGCCGCCGCTGATGCGGGACGCGAGCGCCGCCAAGTTCTCCGAGACCTTCTTGGCCTCGGCGGCTTTATTGTCTTTCTTCAGCGCTTCGATCTGCGGTTTGGTCGCCATCACGACTTGAAAGACCGCGTTGACGGTTTGATTTTGGTCACCGCCGAATTTGCTCAGCATGTCGAGCAGTTTCCCGGCGGCGTCGAGGTTGCCCTCGCCGACGCGGCTGTTGAGCGCGGGGATCACGACCTTGCCGATGCGGGCGGCGTCGAGGATTTTGGCGACGTTGGCCACCGCGGGGGCTTGGTTCGGTTTGGAGGCCGGGCCGGCCTTCTCGATCGCGTCGATGGTCCCTTGGTAGCGGTCGGCCGATTCCTTGTATTTCTTCTGCTGGTAGAGGGGCATCGCTTGTCCGTAAAGGGCGTTGATCCGCACGATCTCCGCTTCCATCGGCAGCGATTCTTTCTCGTCTTTGGGCAGCGTCGCCAGCGACGGGATGATCGCCGCGACTTCGTGGCCGAGCTTCTCGGCCATCGGGTAGTTGTCGGCCCCGCTGGCCAAGTAGAGCTGCGCCAATTGGATCTGCACGCGGCAGTAGTCGATGGCGACGGCCGGGGGCGACGCGGGGTTGGCCACCGGGACGCCGCCGAGGTCCTTCGTGGCCATCTTGAACAGCGCCAACTTCTGCGCGTCCAGCGGCAGGGCGAACTTGACCGGGTTGGCATTGGGCGCGCGGGGCCGGAGCAGTTCGTAAGCGATGCCGCCTTGGAAGAGCCGGGCTTGCGTGATGTTCGCGTAGCGCGCCGTAATGCGGTTCAGCAAGTTGAAGGCTTCGATGTAGCGCGCGTTTTGAACGAGCAATCGCGCCCCCAAGAAGCGGACTTCGTCGGTGCTGGCGTCGTCCGGGATCTCGCGGTCGAGGTGCAGCGCCACGGCCATCGCTTTGGCCGTATCGGCTTGCTGGCTGGCGACATCGGCCGGGTCGGCTTTCTTGGCCGATTCCAAATACGCGAGCATCGCATTCAAGCCGGACTTTGCCGCCGTCGGCCCCTTGCCCGATCGGGCCAAGTGCTCGCCCAAGATCGCCGCTCGGTACGGTTGGTCGGCGACGCGGTAGGTGTAGACGAGCATGACTTGGCTGTTCAACGAATCGCGGAGCGACTCTTTCGGCACCGGGAGTTGCTTCTCCCGTTCGAGCAGGGCGATCACGACCCCGAGCTGCGCGCTCTTCTGTTCCGGGGTCGATTTTTCGTCTCGGCTCAGTTGTTGGAATTTGTCGAGTTGCACGAGCGTCGTCAGGTGGCACTCTTCGAACGTCAGCAGTTGCTCGGGTTTTTTGTCGGCCTTGCCGACGAGCAACCGGATGACTTCGGGCCGGATGCGGTTGGCCCGCGCGGTGTATTCGTTCTCGGTGTCGCCCAACTTGCGGAAGTCTTTGTCGGCGTCCTTCAATAGCGGCAAGACGTTCGGGTTGACGTCGACCTTCTTGGTTTTCTCGTCGTACTTCACGCCGAGTTTGGCCTCGTCGAGTTTGGTCGTCGCGGAGTAGTAGGTGACGGCGTAAGTTTCGTTCGTGATGCGGAAGGTGCGGTAGTCGGCGAGCCACGCTTCGCAGAGACCGCGGACTTTGGAATAGATCGGTGCGGCGTTCTTCTTGCCGGCTTGGATCCACTGGTCGCGAATCTCGAAGAAGCGCGCTTGCCGCACGCCGGCGACCCCGGGGCCGTTGGGGTTCTTGGCCGCGTCGAGTTTGATTTTGTTGAAGGCGGATTCGGCTTTGGTCGCCTCACTTTTCGGGTAAAAGCACTCGCCGGCCCAGGCCCGTGCGACCCAGCAGAGCGGGTGGTTGACGTCGCGGTCGCCGAGCTTGTTGAAGGTGTCTTGGGCGCCCGTGTAAGCGTCGTAGCGGGCTTTGATCTCGGCCGTCCCTTCGGCCCCGATGTACGACTCGCCGAGGAGGTAGCGGTTGATCCCCTGATCGAGCATCGTCTGGTACAACTCGCGGGTTTTGTCCCGCTTGAGGTTCGGCGTGTCGGCCGCTTTGGCCGAATTCTCGAGGGCCGCGGCGGCCGTTTGAAACTTCGCCGACGCATCGGTGAAAAAGGGCCGCGCGAGTGCCCCGGCCGCCTTTTGACCGGCGAGGTCCGGGATGCGGCCGGCGCGGCTCAGCTGCGATTTCCCCTGCAACGAGGCGACATTCGCCAGCGACATCGCCGCTTCGGCGGCGCGCGGATGGCTGGCGTGCGCCTTCAAAAATTGGTCGAGTTCGGCCTTGGCCTCGTTGACCAAGTTGTCCCGCTTGACCTCGTCGGTCTCGGGGGCCGCGAGGCGGATGCGCGTCTTGGCGCGCTCCACCGGCAATTCTATTTGCCAGTTCGGCGCAACGGTCTTGGCCAGTTCGTCGAGGTATTCGAGCGCCAGATCGGGCTGGTCGCCGTCGCGCAGGGCGCGGGCCAAGTCGAACGGGCTTTGATCGCCGCGCTCTTGCGCAGATACGGCCGGGGTCGCGGCCAAGACCAAGGCGAACGCGGCACTGCGGAGCATCCGAGACATGGAGCGATCCCCGCGATGGTTCACCAGATGGGCTTCGGTCTACCGTATTCTACGCGATCCGTTCGCCCAGAGTTCCCGAAAGCCGCACGCCGAGGATGTCGATTGCGAACCCGAGCGGGGGACCCGGTCTCCTAAGGGATCCGAGGGCTTCGGACGCGGAGACAGTCGCTTTTCGCTCCGCGAAAAGTAGCTGGGCTCGCCCGCGACTTGCGGAACTCGAGTGATGGCCTGAGCTACTTTTCGCGGAGCGAAAAGCGACTGTCTCCGCTCGGCTCGGCGTTCGAAACCGGCGGCGGGGCGGAGTCGGACGCATCGGAACAACGGAGTTTCACGATGTGTCACTCCACAGTATGTCGAGCATATCCGCATCGGCATGCCCCGCACCGGCGGGACGCCGGTGCCACCGGTCAGTCCGAATCGCGCAGGTAAAGGTTCCGCAATTGCAACCCTTCGGCCGGTAGGAACTTCAGCGCCGCGCCCGGCCCCTGCGGGTCGAACTCGAACACGGCCCGGTTCCACTCGCCGAGCTTCGCGCCCTTCTCCAACTCCGCGTAGCGGGAGTCGTCGCCGATGCGCACCTCGCAACTCGCCTTGCTCTTCGCGGGCAGCTTCCAATCGAACAGCAATTCGCACTTCTTCAGCGCGACCTTCCAACTCAGGTCGTCGCCGCCCTTGCAAATCAGCGTTTCCCCGGCCACGACCCACGTGCCCTCTTTGCATTTCCAAGGTTTCAAGTTCACGTGGTCGAACAGGCTGACATGCCCGAGGCGCGCGGTCGCGATCTCCTCCGGTTTCGGATTCGTGCTCGGCAATTCCTTGAATTTGAAGTTGCGGAAATGGCACTCGGCCCCTTCGCTCTCGATGGCGATATACCCCTTCCGCGGCCGGCATTCGCTGACGCCCGAGACCTCTTTGCCGTTCACGCTCAGTTTGATGGCGCCGTCGTTGGCGACGATCTTGTAATGGTTCCACTCGCCGCCGCCCTTGGCCCGGTTCTCGCTCGGCAAGCAGCGCTCGTAGCCCTTGGGGTGCGGCCGGTCCGGTTTGCACTTCGCCCCCCAGATGCTGAAAATGTCGCCGTGGTTCGTGGCCCAGCCGACATCCGGATAGTTGACCAAAACCTGAACTTCGATGCCCCGCGTGAACGGCGTGCCGACGGCCGGCAAGGAATCGCACCAGAGGAAGATGCCGGAGTTGCCGACGTCCTTCTTGTTGATGTGCATCCATTCGACTTCGAGTTCGAAGTTTTCGTACTGCTTGTCGGTATGCAAGATGCCGATCGGCTTGCCACTGGTGATCAGTTCCTTGTCTTTCACGAAGTACGTATCGGCCGCGCAGTTGCTGTTGTGCCAGCCGGTCAGATCCTTCTCATTGAAGAACGGCGCGGCTTTGGGTTCCTCCGCCGCGGCCGGCAGGAAGGCGAACCCGGCGAAGAACAACAACAGCGGCGAGAGTTTCCAAACCATGGGGGCGCTCGCGGAGTGGCGGGAAAGGGCAACGATGGGAGGATCGTACCAGAGGCCGCCCCGGAATGCGCCGCAACCTTCGGCCCGGCGCTTCGATAATCCCCCGGGACGCAACACCGGCGCTCGGGGGATCACGCAACATGCTCGTCATCATCGGGGCCATCATCGTACTCGCATCGGTGCTGATCGGGTTCAGCATGGCCGGCGGCAGCGTCGGCTCGCTGATCCACATTTCCGAGTTCATCACCATCGGCGGGGCGACCTTCGGCGCGCTCATCATCATGTCGCCGAAGAAGGTGATCGTCGATCTGTTCAAGGGGATCTTGCAGACCCTGAAAGGTTCGCCGTACAACAAAGCCACCTGCAGCGACCTCCTGAAACTGCTCTACGGACTCGCCCGCGTCGTCCGGCAAGAGGGGGCCTTGGGCATCGAGCAGCACATCGGCAACCCGAGCGCCAGCGCGTTGTTCCAAGCCAGCCCGCGCGTCTACAAGAACCACCACCTGAAGCATTTCATCTGCGAGGGGCTCGCGCTCATTGTCGACGGCAAGATCGAACCGCCGCAATTGGCGACGTTCCTCGAACAAGAGCAAAAAGTTCTCGACATCGAGCACCACGCCGCGGTCGGGGCGCTCTCCAAAACCGCCGACGCCCTGCCCGGCTTCGGGATCGTCGCGGCCGTGCTCGGCATCGTGGTGACCATGCAATCGATCGGCGGGCCGGTCGAAGAAATCGGCGAGAAGGTCGGGGCCGCTCTCGTCGGGACGTTCCTCGGCATCCTGATGGCCTACGGCTTCTTCGCCCCGCTCGCGGGCCGGATGGAGGCCCTCGGCGAGCAAGAAACCGCCTTCTTGAAGGGGGCCGCCGAAGGGATCATGGCGATCCACGAAGGCGCCGGACCGCGCGACGTGGCGGCCCGGGCGCGGCGCGTCATCAGCACCGATTGCCGACCGAGCCAAGGCGATATGACCGCCCTCTTCGCCGCGGCCTGATCCGATTGTTCCACCTGAAATTTACCCACGGGAAGCGCGACCATGGCCGGGAAAAGTGGCGGATCGTGGAAGGTGGCTTACGCCGACTTCGTGACGGCGATGATGGCCTTCTTCCTCGTCATGTGGATCGGGGCCCAAGACACGAAGACCAAGCAGGCCGTGGCCAATTACTTCATCGACCCGTCGGGCGCCTCGAAGAAACCCTCGCAGGCCGGGGCGATTTTCGAGACCCACGCCCACGGCAGCGTGCCGAAAGATCAAAGCGTCGAAATGGGCAAGGGCCGCCTGGGCCACACGACCCGCGACAACTACAGCCCCGCGACGAAATCGGTGAGCGAACACGTGCTCAAGGACGAAGCCCAGAAGAAGCGTTGGAAGGCCGAAGCCGCCAAGCAACTCGACGCCGCGAACCGCTCAGAGGATGTGAAGGACAAGAAGATCGGCCCGCAAGCCCTGGCCGCGAAGACCCTCGCCAAGCAGATGCAGGCCGAGATCACCAAAGCCGTCGCCAGCGACACGAAGGGGCTCTACCAGGACCTGCTCTACGGGTCGTTCGCCGAAGTCAACTGGGTGGAGATCGCCGAGGATCTGCTGCGGGAGTGAGATGGGCTGGGCGATTGCCGTCTCCTACTTGCGGCGTCCGGCCTCGCCGTACGTCACGACTTTCTGTTTCGACGTGACGACATTCGACAGCTTCGCGCGCCAGTAGTCCGGGTCGCTGCGGATCGCGTCGAGGAACCGCCGGCCCATGGCGGTCGGGTGTTTCGCGCCGCGTTCCCAGCCGCGGATCGACGAGGCCGACGCGCCGAGGAATTCCGCGAAGAGCGATTGACTCAGCCCGAGCGATTCCCGGATGGACCGGATATCCTCGGCCGTGAGTTCGGGAATCGCGAGGTTGATCGAGACTTCGCGTACGGTGATCGGCTTGCCCGCTTGCATGTCGTCGAGCATTTCTTGGGTGCTCGCGATCATCTGGTCGATGAGCGGCGAACCGTACTTACTCTTCGGAGCCTTCGCCTTCGCAGCGGGCCGCTCTTTGATCTTTCCCATGGTCAGTTTCCCTTGAATTTAGCTTTGAGGGTCGATTCAAATTCAGCGGCTTGCTTCACCAAAAACTTCTTGCCCGCCGCGTTGATGTTGGCGATTTCGTTCTTGGCGAACACCAGCGTCATCGCCACGACCCCGTAGTTCAAATTCGGAACGTAGATGATCCGGAATCCGCCCGACTTCCCCATCCCTTTCGGGCGAACCGCAACTTGCGGTATCCTCCCGCCCCGGCTTTTGGGTTCGCGATAATTGCCGACTGCAATTCGGCAAGGTCGGAATCCGTCAGTCCGAACTTCGCCCAGCGGGCGGTGAACAAGGCGTTTTCTTGGAACGATAAAAGCCGCGAGGTGTCCATGCCGATACTATGATATAATTGGCTATAGATGCAAGTCGGAATGCACCCGGATTTCCGAACGTGCCCGCGAATATCCCGCATAGATTCGCGCGCGGGGAAGATGCTTGGTCTCGTTCACCAGGCTGCGCCGATGACCCGGCCGGCCAGATCGTAGCCGTCGGCGGCGGTGATCTTCACTTTGACGAAGTCGCCACCGCGGAGGTTTTTCCCCTTCACCCGGACTTCGCAGTCGATGTCCGGGCTGTCGGCGGTGCCGCGGGCTTTGAAGTGGTTGGCGAACTCCGGATCGGGCCCGTCGACGATGCACTCGAGTTCCCGCCCCACGCGGTTCGCGGCCCAATCGAACGCCACTCGCTGCTGCACTTCCATGATCCCCGCGACGCGGGCGGCCTTCACCTCGTCCGGCATATGGCCGTCGAGTTTCTCGGCCGGCGTGCCCGGTTCCAGACTGTACGGGAAGACGCCGGCGCGCTCGAACTTCTGCTCCATCACGAACTGCTTGAGTTCTTCGTATTCCGCGTCGGTCTCGCCGGGGAAGCCGGCGATGAAAGTCGTCCGCAGCGCGAGGTTCGGGATCGCCGCGCGCATCTTCGCGATCAGCGTCTCGGTCGCGTTGCGGTTCACCCGGCGGACCATCCGCTTCAAGACGCGGTCGTTGATGTGCTGCAACGGCATGTCGAGATACGGGATGATTTTTTTCGCGTTGCCGAGGGTATCGAGGAGGTCGTCCGAAACGTGCTCCGGGTAAACGTAGAGCACGCGGATCCAAATCAGCCCGTCGACTTTGTCGAGTTCCCGCAGCAGTTCCGCGAGGCGGACTTTCCCGTAGAGGTCCATGCCGTAGTAGGTCGTGTCTTGGGCGACGAGGATCAATTCGCGCACGCCGTCGGCGACGAGTTCGCGCGCTTCGCGGATCACTTCCTCGATGGGCTTCGTGACGTGCTTGCCGCGCATCTGCGGTATCGCGCAGTAGGTGCAAAGGCGGTCGCACCCCTCGGAAATCTTGAGGTAAGCGAAGTGCCGGGGGGTGATGCGCAACCGGGAGGTGTCCTCTTGAGCCCGCACCGGGGCGGGGCGGAAGACCGAGCGCTGCTCGTCGCGGTGGAGCACGGCGCGGTCGACGACCGACGCGATTTCCTCGCGGCCGAAGACGCCGACGATCTGATCGACTTCGGGGACTTCCTTCAGCAGCATGTCGCCTTGGCGCTCGGCCAAGCAACCGGCGACCACGACCGACCCGATGCGCCCGGCCTTCTTCAGCGCCAGCATCTCGCGGATGACGCCGAGCGATTCCTGCCGGGCCGGTTCGATGAACCCGCAGGTGTTGATGACGACGACATCCGCACCGTCGGTATCAGACTGAAACGCGTAGCCGTCTTGGGCGAGCTTGCCGAGCATCCGCTCGGAATCGACGAGGTTCTTCGGACAACCCAAACTGATGAAGGCGTAACTCCCCTTCGGAGACATGGCTGCGGCCGGCTCTGCGGCGTGCGTCAGCGGCAACGATTTCGTCTTGAGTTTGGTAGCCATACGGTGCAATCGGGGCGCGCGGAGTGCGGGGAAAAGTACCAACGGGTATTCTAGGGGCGGGGTGCAAGGGGTTCAACCCGGACCCCGCGCAGGCTGAGGCGACGATTCTTGGAGGTTGTCCTCGCAGGCGGTGTTCGGATGGAATTCGTCGCGCGACGTCGATGCGCGTCGAAAACACCTCGGGAAATTGCTTCCAACAGATTGTGTGACACCCCACTCTGGAACCAATTAAAAGAATTGGAACAATCGGAGCCGAAACGGTCCGTGTGGCCGATCCTATTGCTCAGCAATGACTTGCGTCATGAAATATGAAAGAATTCCCGAGCCGACCGAGGCGGGGTGTTGGAACAATCGCCTTTGGAACAATCGCGTTGGGACACATGCCGGGAACGCATTCCAAGAAGCACGGCGAGACGATCTCGCCAATACGGCATGCGCGTTCGATGACCCCAGACCCAACCCAGTTCCAGCCACCTCCGAGAATGGTTGCTACACCCCCTCGCCGACGGACCGTGGCCAGCTACGACTCTAGCGACACGACGGTGTGCGTCGATCCGGTCACCGTCGGCGACCCGCTCCCGGACGCCCCGCTCTTCCTCGCCCCCGGCTGGTACGTGAACATCCCGCTGGAAGATATCTACCGGACAAGCTGGGAAGCGATCCCGCAACCGATCCGGGATTCGGTGGGGGTGGGGTAGTCAACCGGTCGGAGCAAACCATTATGTCCACCATCACCGGGAAGTTCCGCAACGGCGGGATCGTCGTCGACGGCCCACTGCCCGATTGGGATGAGGAATCGGAAGTGATCGTGTAGAAGCCCGAACCCACAAACCCGCGAACGCCATCGACATCAACGGTGATAGCCCCGAGGCCATCGCGGCATGGATCGCGTGGTACGACGAGTTGTTGGCGCTGCCGAAATCCGAAGAGGCCGCCGAAGAATTGGAGCGCATCCTCGCTGCGCGGAAGGCCGAACAGAAGCAACCCTTGAAGGTGCAGCGCGAGCGGATCGAAAAGTCCGCGCCGAGCTTTTTATAGCATCGAACACGGAGATTTCCGCGACGAAAACTGGGAATTGGCCCGTAAATGGCTAAAGTGAACAATGTGTCATTCAACATCAAAGCTGCAGAAGGAGGAACTGTGAAAAGCGATTCTTGTATTTATTTCAAAAGAGAATGCATTGCCTCTGGCGTCACGCTGAATTCGGGGACTATTGCGAACTTCAGCTACAAAAACCCCGAAATTGATATCACAATTCAGTGTCCAGCAGAGGGCCGTTCGATCTTTGGCGCATTTTGCCAAGCCACGACTTCACGATTCCCAAACGTGGCCGTTTACAATTTCTTCAAGCGCATTCAGGCAAATCAAGTTCCAATGCTCGAGAGGCAGCCTTCCGACGACTGGACGAGCAGCATGTCTTATGACGGTCCGGACGGAACAAAGATTGAGTACTCTACACATGTTGCTTTGCCTGAGAACTTCACATCATTCATTGCACTTGCTCTCGGTGAATTGTCAGACAAATTAGAACGGACAATCAAAATTCTGCGATGGATAAGCAACGAGGATGGTTCACATAACCCAATCCTCGATTCGAAATCGCTTTGGTCAATGGACCAGACATTTTGGCATCCTACTCCGGTTGTCATAACAGCAGATATTAGCGCAAAGTCAGCTTTAATAATTTCCAGATCGATGCAAATTGAAATTGAAGCATTAGTGGCATCTGGTGAAGATGAGCCTTTGCACCACAGCCTATTTAGAGAAGCGTCAGCTCAAATTGGACTGAATCCTCGGAGTGCATTGTTAATCGCAATTGCCGCAGCGGAAATTGCAGTCAAACGGTGCATTTTAACATTAGTTCCTGATGCCGAGTGGCTAGCCACAAATGTCCCATCGCCACCGTTATATCTGATGATTACTGAGTATCTCCCAAAACTGCCAGCAAAGTTTAGAAGCTATCCGAAAAGTGACCTGTTCGTAAAGGTTTGTTTCTGAGCACGTTATCCGCTTTCCCCGATTGCGGAGCGGAGTCATGGATTCGACCCGG
>JAYSYN010000157.1:0-14903 GCA_043727575.1 Fimbriiglobus sp. | reverse complement strand
GCCGCCGACGAGGCCCTGCCGCGGGAAGTTCAACTCGGTGACCTCCGCGACGGCCAGCAAGCCGTCACGGGCGTGGGCCCGGATGACCGGGTCATCATCAACGGATTGCTCCGCGTCCGCCCCGGCATCAAAGTCAAGCCCGTGATGGACCCGGCCGCGAAATAAGTTCGGGCAGCGCCGGTAGACACCTTTTCAAAACCATCGAGACACCATGATCCCGCGTTTCTTCATCGACCGGCCGATCGCGGCGTTCGTCATCTCGTTCGTGATGGTGCTCCTCGGGGTGCTGTCGCTGACGAGCATGCCCATCGCGCAGTACCCGGACGTCGTGCCGCCGCAGGTGGTCGTGACGGCGGTCTACCCGGGGGCGAACGCCAAGGTCGTTTCGGAAATGGTGGCCGCACCGCTCGAACTCGAGATCAACGGCGTCGAGAATATGCTCTACATGGAATCGCAGTGCACCAATGACGGGGCGATGCGGTTGACGGTGACCTTCAAACACGGCACGAACCCGGACCAAGCGCAGGTGCTCGTGCAGAACCGCGTCGCCGTGGCGACCCCGAAACTGCCCGAAGATGTCCGCCGCGTCGGCATCGTGACCAAGAAGCAATCGTCCGCGATCTTGCTGGTCGTGAGTCTGTATTCGGAGAACGGCCCGGACGGCAAGCCGTTGATGGACCAACTCGAAGTCAGCAACTATGCCACCTTGAATGTCAAAGACGAACTCGCCCGGATCAACGGCGTCGGCGACGTGGGGATGTTCGGCCAGCGCGAATATTCGATGCGCATCTGGCTCGACCCGAACAAGATGGCCGATCGGCAGCTCACGCCGGCGGAGGTGCTCGCTCAGATCCGCACGCAGAACCAACAGGTCGCGGCGGGGACCATCGGCCAACCCCCGGCCCCCGTCGGCCAAGGCTTCCAGTACACGATCAACACCCAAGGCCGACTGCGGGACGAAGAAGCGTTCCGCAACATCGTCTTGAAGGTCGGCGCCAGCGAAGAGATCACCCGGCTGCGCGACGTCGGCCGGGTCGAACTCGGGGCGCGATCCTACGAGAGTTCGTCGGCCCTCGACGGCAAAGCCTCCGTGGGCATGCCGATCTTCCAGCTGCCCGGGGCAAACGCCGTCGATACCGCGCAGCGCGTCGAAAAGAAAATGAAAGAACTGGAATCGAAGTTTCGGCCCGGGTCCGGGTTGAAGTACGCCATCGTGTTTAATCCGACGACCTATGTGAAGTCGTCGGTGCGCGAGGTTCTCCGCACGCTCATCGAAGCGTTCGTGTTCGTGTTCATCGTCGTGCTGGTCTTCCTCCAAAGTTGGCGGGCGTCGATCATCCCGATGATCGCGGTACCCGTGTCGCTCATCGGCACGCTCACGTTCATGGCGGCCCTCGGGTTCAGCATCAACAACCTCACGCTCTTCGGCATGGTGCTCGCCATCGGCATCGTGGTGGACGACGCCATCGTCGTTGTGGAAGCGGTCGAAGCGGAGTTGGCCAAGGGACTTTCCCCGCTCGACGCGACGCGCAAAGCGATGGACGGAGTCTCCGGGGCGATCATCGGCGTGTCGATCGTCTTGGCGGCGGTGTTCATCCCGTCCGCGTTCCTTCCCGGCCTCACCGGCCAGTTTTTCAAGCAGTTCGCCGTGACCATCGCCGTCTCCACGATCTTGTCGCTGATCAACTCGCTGACGCTGACCCCGGCGTTGTGCGCCCTATTCTTACGGCCGACGCACGGCGAACACGCCAAGCGCGATCCGGTCGATTGGGTCCTGCACGCCCTTCTGGGCTGGTGGTTCTTCCGCGCTTTCAACTGGGTCTTCGAGCGCACCACCCGCGCTTACGCGTGGGGAGTCGGCCGGGCCGCGCGGCTCGGACTGGTGGTCCTGCTAATCTACGGCGGGTTGCTGGCGCTGACGGGCGGCGCGTTCTCCCTGATGCCGGGCGGCTTTATTCCGCAGCAGGATCAGGGCTACCTCATCGTCAATATTTCGCTGCCCGAAGGATCGTCCGTCGAACGGACGGAGAAGGTCGTGAAGGCCGCGACCGAGATTTGCCTCGGGAAGGAAAACCCGGACGGCACTCGCACCGGCGGCATCGAGGGGATCGGCCACGTCACGGCCGTGACGGGGTACTCGATCTTCGCGCAGGCGAACTTGTCGAACGCGGGCGGGATTTATCTATCGCTGACGCCGTTCGACCAGCGCGAGGGTCGCACGGCCGAGAAGATCCTCGCGGAACTCAACGCCAAGCTCGCGGGGATCCAAGAAGGGAGCGCGACCGCGTTCGGGGCGCCGCCGATCTTGGGCCTCGGCAACGCCGCCGGTTTCAAAATGCAGGTGCAAGACAAAGGCAACGTCGGCCTGGAACGGCTCGAAGCGATCACCGGCAATTTGTCGCAGGCGGCGATGAAAGAAAAGGGCATTCCCGCCGCGTTCAGTTCGTTCAGCTCGAACGCCCCGCAGTTGTTCGTCGAGATCGACCGCGAGCGCGCGCAGCAACTCGGCGTCAGCGTCCAAGCGATCAACGACACGCTCCAATTGTACCTCGGCTCGGTCTACGTCAACGACGTGACGCTATTGAACCGGAACTGGCAGGTGAACGTGCAGGCCGAGCGGGAGTTCCGGGCCAAGCCGGAGGACGTCGGCCAGTTGAAAGTGCGCGGCCCCAAAGGCGACATGATCCCCATGGACGCGCTGATTAAGAGCGTTAAGGTGTCCGGGCCGAGCAAAGTCAACCGCTTTCAAATGTATCCGTCGGCCGACATCAACGGCTTCGTGATCCCGTTCTTGCTCAGCTCCGGGGAAGCGGCGGGCAAGATGGAAACCCTCGCCGAGCGCGAGTTGCCCGACGGCATGGGCTACGCTTGGACCGACATGACTTACCAGCAAAAAGAAGCGTCCAATCAGCGCGTCGGCATCTCCGGGATCGGCGAATTCCGCGGCGACACGACGCTGTTGATCTTCGCGCTGAGCACGCTCATGGCCTACTTGGTGCTGGCGTTCCTCTACGAGAGCTTCTTGCTGCCGTTGGCGGTGATTTTGGTCGTGCCGATGTGTTTGCTCTGCGGGGCGGCCGGGGTGATCTTGACCCGCGGGGACCTCAACGTCTTCACGCAGATCGGCTTGATCGTGCTCGTGGGGCTGGCCTGCAAGAACGCCATCTTGATCGTGGAGTTCGCCAAACAGAAACGGGAGCAAGGGGCCAGCCGACTCGACGCCACCCAAGCCGCGGCCCGCTCGCGGTTGCGGCCGATCCTCATGACGAGCCTCGCGTTCATCTTGGGAGTCGTGCCGTTGGTGATCGCGGAGGGGGCGGGTTCCGAGATGCGCAAAGCCATCGGCGTCGTCGTCTTCGCCGGGATGCTCGGGGTGACGGTCTTCGGCTTGGCCCTGACGCCGGTCTTTTATTACCTGCTCGAATGGCTGCGGGGCGACCCGAAAACCGAGGCGAAACCTCCGACGTAAATTCGGGATCGCGAATGATCTCGGATCGACAATCCGGCTCCACGGGAACGCTCTCGGTAGTAAACTGGGACTTCCCCACCGCGGAGATTCCCGGATGAATCGCGCCCTGATCGTCCTCTCGACACTCGCGCTGGTCTGCTTTGCGCGGCAGGCGCCGGCGGTCATCAAAGTGCTCACGCCGCTGAGCAAAGTCGTCGGTCCCGTGCAGTTCATTTTCGTCGCCGAAGTCGACAAGGTCGATCCGGACAAACCGTCGGTGATTTTCAAACACGCTGAGAATCTGAAGGGGAAGACGACACTCGAACGGTTGCCGGTCAACCTGACGGGCGACACCTTTGCGATCAAAGACGGTCATGCGAAAGTGATGCTCGACCGGCTCGCCCCGGGTCGCAAGCTGATCCTGTTCATCTCGGAGCGCGACGGCAAATACGCGGCCTTCGGGTTCCTCGAAGGCACTTGGTTCCAGATGAACGGCACCACCGATCCCGAGACGAAAGCTGTACGCTGGGCGTTCCTCCACGCCGAGCCGTACTTCCGCCGGACCTTCAAAGGGACCACGTCCGAGTTGAAAGCGGTGATCGAAGATGCTGTATCCGGGAAGAAAAAGCCGCCGGAGCCCAACGAAGACGAGCCCCACGGCTACGGACCGACAGTCGAAGAGGAAAAGAAGAAACAAGAGGAACCCGAACCGCGAGCGAACGGCCGGCCCCAGCCGGCCGGTTTCGTGTCCGGTCCGCTCTTCGGCGTGATTCCCTCGTTCGTACTCATCGGGCCGCTCGCCGTGCTCGCCGCGATCTTCCCGAACGTCTTCGCCGGCCTCGCCAGCGGCCTGCAGCGCTGGCGCGTCTTCCTCGTCGTCACCAGCATTAACAGCACTCTCGCGGCGATCTATTACTTCGCACGGCCGCATCTCCCCGAGGCTTGGTTCGTCCACGAAACCTCGTTCTCCGCCCTGCTACTCGTCGTGACGGTGGCCGGGCTCGCGGTTGCCGGCAAGCGCTACCGCGTCCTCGCGCAAGAAGACCCGCGCCTCACCGAGGCCCCGGACCGCAAAGAATTCCTGACGCTCGGCTCCTTCGCCCTCGGCACGGCGCTGGCGCTGGGGGGCATCGGTTGGTATTTCGGATTCCCCGAACTCGTGCACATTCCCGGCCGCGAGATGACCGCCGCCGGGGTCGGGCTGATTTTGGCCCTGCTGTACGCCGGCTACCGAATGATCACGGCGAGTGACGACCTCGGCCCCGAACCGGTGCGGATGAGCGTCTCCGGCGAATCGGCCGGCCTGCTCGGCATTCTCGTCTTCGGCTTCGCCATGCTGATCCACGGTCTGCCCGGCGCCGGGACCATCGTCGTGACGGCGGAACTCGGCGACGCTGCCGCGGCGCCGTCGCGGAGCAACCCGGCCGTGACCGACGGTGCGATCTGGTTCGAAACCCCGGACATCGACAAGGTCATGTCCGGCGTCTGCTTCACGGCCGAGCGCGCCTACTTCGGCGGTAGCCGCACGACGGCGGGCGTCTTCAACGATGGCGTCCTCGTTTGCGTCGACCGCGCGACCGGTCGGCAATTGTGGACGTTCGCGAAGCCGGAGATGAAGACGATCTTCTCCACACCCGCGGTGGCCGATGGGAAACTCTATTTCGGCGAGGGGCTGCACACCGATTCGAATTGCAAACTCTATTGCTTGGATGCGGCGACCGGCGCGGAACTTTGGACCTTCACCGCCAAGAGCCACAACGAAGGGCCGCCGCTGATCGCCGACGGCAAGGTCTATTTCTCCGCCGGGGACGACGGGCTGTACGGCCTCGACGCGGCCACGGGCAAGGAACTCTGGCACTACGCCGGGGAAGCGCAGAAGCTCCACATCGATACACCCGTGATCGTGACGGACGGGAAGCTCTACGCCGGCAGCGGGTACAACACCTTCGCCGTCTTCTGCCTCGATACGAAGTCGGGGAAGGAAATCTGGAAGATCGAAACGCCGCTGCGCTCGTTCGGTTCGCCCCTCGCCCTCGGGAAGCACGTCGTATTCGGCCTCGGCACCGGGGCGCTCACCAACGACCTGTCCACGGAGCCCGAGCCGGGCCAACCGCCGGAGAAAATCGCCGCGGGAATGGTGCTCTGTTTGGACGGTGCCACCGGCCAAGAAGTCTGGAAATACGAACTCTCGCGCTCCGTTCACACGCAGATCTGCTCCGACTCCGGGGCGGTCTACTTCGCGTCGCGCAACGCCAAGCTCTACGCCCTCAACCGCGACACGGGGAAGATGATTTGGAACATCGACCTCGGCACGCCGATGGTCTCGGGGCCGACGATCGTGAGCCACTTGCGCAGCAGCTATACCGCGGCCCTGTACGCCGTGACGATGGACGGCCGCGTCTACTGCCACAATCCGAAGGACGGCAAAATCTACTGGACGCGCAGCATTCGGGAAGCGACCGGCCGCGCCGCGGAGGTGATGTCGCAACCGGTGTGGCTGCCCGGTTCGGCCGACGGCGGCGTCCGGCACTTGTACATTCCGGCGTCGTTGAAGAAGCCGAACAACGCCGAAGAAACGGGCGGTTTGGTGCGCTTCACGGACGAAATCGGGGGGTGAATCGCCCAAGCGCCGAAGGGGTATTTCGGAAAATTCTGCGGAAAACGCTTGGAATGTGGCCGGAATTCGCATATCTGTCGTGGGTAGCGCAGTGCACGGCCCTAAATTTCTAGGGATTCTGCGCGGCCCGCGGATTTCATCCGAGGAATTCAGGGCTTCGACCCCCGTCGCGGTGCGGCGCATTGCCGCGCGGCGGACGGCGGTCGGTCACACACCTCATTTGGGAGAAGCATCATGGCGAAGGCTCCGGCGAAAGCCCCGGTGAAGAAGGCGTTGACGAAATCGGGGATCATCACGGCCCTGGCGGACTCGACCGAAATGAGCAAGGCCGACGTGACGAAACTCGTCGCCGCCCTCACCGAGCTCATCGAAACCGAACTCAAGAAGGGCGCCAAGCAGTTCACGTTGCCCGGCATCGTGCGCTTCGGTGTGAAGCACGTCAAAGCCGTCAAAGGGGGCGTGAAGAAGGTCATGCCGGCCACGGGCAAAGAATACACGACCCAAGACAAACCGGCCCACAGCAAAGTCACCGTCCGCCCGGCCAAGTCCCTCAAAGACTCGCTGAAGTAAGTCGATACCGTCGCCCCCGCTCCCCATCCGGGGCGGGCGGCGGGATTCGGGGTTCGTCCTTTGAACATCGTCATCATCGGCGGCGGCATCAGCGGTTTGGCCGCGGCGTACCGCATCCGCCGGGCCGTGCCCGACGCGGCGATCACCCTCTTGGAAGCCGACGACCGCGTCGGCGGAAAAGTGCGGACCGAACGCGCCGACGGCTTCACCCTCGAAGCAGGTCCGAACGGTTTTCTCGATTCCAAATCGTCCACGATTCAACTCTGCCGCGACCTCGGCTTGGGCGATCGGCTCCGCGTCGCCAGCGAAGGCTCCCGCAAGAACCGCTACCTGTTCCTGAACGGCGAACTCCAAAAGCTCCCGGGCGATCCACTCGGCCTGCTGCGCACGCCGCTGCTGTCGATCCGGGGCAAGCTGGCGATGCTCGCGGAACCCTTCCGCCGCCGACCGGGGCGACTGCCTCCCGAAGAATCGGTGGCGGAATTCTCCCGCCGGCGCTTCGGCCGCGAGGCCGCAGATATTTTCGTCGATGCCCTCGTCACGGGAATCCACGCGGGCGATCCGGAACGGCTGAGCGTCCGCGCCGCCTTCCCCCGCTTGGTGAAGTTGGAAGCCGAAGCCGGGAGTGTATTGCGCGGATTCCTGCGCGCCGCGAAAGCCAAGAAGCGACTGGCCCGCGAACGCGGCGAAGCGTCCCAGCCGCAGCGGATGTGGTCGTTCGACGGCGGCCTCGGCGTGTTGATCGACGCCCTGCGCGACTCGCTCGGCACGATCGTCCGAACCGGGATCGGTGTGAGACGCGTTGTCCGCGCGGAGGCCGGCTACCTCGTCCGCGGCGACGGGAATGATCGCTGGCCGGCGGATGTCGTCGTCCACGCGGCGCCTGCCTCGGCCCAAGCCGAGACGCTGCGCGACCTCGACCCGGCGCTCGCCGCGGAACTCGCGACCGTGAAGTTCACCCCGGTCCACGTCGTGCTCTTGGGGTACCGCGCCGAAGACGCCCCGCTCGCGCCCGACGGCTTCGGCTACATCGCCCCGCAGAACACCCGGCGGGACATCCTCGGCGTGCAGTGGTGCAGCGCGATCTTCCCCGGCCGCGCTCCGCCGGGCATGGTCCTGTGGCGGGCGCTCTGCGGCGGCATCAACCGCCCCGACGTCGCTGCTTGGCCCGACGGCAAGTTGGTGGCCGCGGTCCACCGGGAAATGCAACTGGCGATGAAAGTGACCTCGGCCCCGGTGTTCGCGCGGGTCGTCCGCTGGCCGCAGGCGATCCCGCAATACGAAGTCGGGCACATGGCGCGCCTGGAACGGATCGAAGCCCTCACGGCACGGCACCCTGGGCTGATCCTCGCGGGGAACTCGCACCGCGGCGTTGCCCTCAACGATTGCACCGAACAAGCCGAGTGGATCGCACTGCGGGTAGCGGGTATGGCCGAGAAATGATCTCGGGTCGAACCCGGACTTCGCCAAGATCCGTTGGAATTGAGAATGACCGACATCTGCAAGGCGCTGTCGATCCGGCGAACGACCGGATCACCCATGGCCCGCGGTGGACTTTACGAAACGAACTCCGTTTCCAAGCTCAACCCGCTGTGGGCCACGCAATACACCCGCACCCCGACGCCGGGAGCGGCGGCCCCACCGACCAGCTCGGCCGACCGGATCCTACTCCAGCCGGCGGCCGTAGTCCTGGGTCAGGGCGAATGTGCATCCGAACAGATGTCACGTACCAATTCGTCGGGATCGCGAAGAGAGTCAAGGGGATTACGCACGTTCTAGAACCGGATAGCGCTCGCAGCAGCCGCCCCACCACTGCCCCAGAAACGCCAACTCCGCCGGGGCCAGTCGTGTCCAGCACATCTTCGTTGGACCGATCCGGCTCCGGCAGAACGCGGCGGCCGAATAGCATAAATCGGTGTGAAGGATGTCGCGGTGTACGTCCTCGCACTGGCCGAGGGCGATCTGGGCCACTCCGAGCAACGCCCACCCCGCGTATCCGCCCGCAGGCTCCGGCTCGGCCGTCAAGTCCTGCGGTAGGGTCGCCGAGTGTCGAGCGTTCACCGAGTCCAACGCGCCGTCCGTTGCCGTCCCACTCAGCCACCGGTCGAACGTGCCCAGCAGCTCATCGGAGTAGTCCTCGATGCCCCGCGACCGACACCACTCCCGCCAAGCGGGGGCAGCGGCTTCAGCCGCCAGCCGCACGCACACGGCCTGCTGCGTCAGCGGAAGTGTGAGGACGGCCTCGAAGCAGCGATAGGCATCTTCTGGGGACATCCGTCCTTCTCCGTCGAATCTGGCTCGCCTCGACTTACCCAAACTCTACGACCCGGCCCGTCTCGTTCGCCCGGTAGATCGCCCGGATCAACTCCACGCTTTTGCGTCCTTCGCGGCCGTCGACCTTCGGCGCGCGATTCTGTTGAATCGCTTCGACGAAGTCGGCCAACTGCCGGCGGTGGCCTTCGTGGCTGATCGCTTTCGGGTCGGAGGCTCCTCCGCCGACACCGGACTTCAGCGCGCGGATCCGGACGTCGTCTTCGAAAGGTTGGTCGAAGTCCCAGCGCGCGATGTCGTCTTGTTCGATTTCGGCGGACCCTCGGTTGCCGTGGATCGCGATGCGCTTCGGGTAGCCGGGGTGGACGCTGGTCGTCGCTTGGATCACGCCGAGGGCGCCACTCTTGAATCGCAGCACCGCGACGGCGGTGTCTTCGACTTCGATGCGCTCGTGGGCCAGCGTCGCGGTGAACCCGCTCACGTGCGTCACGTCGCCCATCATCCAGAGTAGCAGATCGACATTGTGGATGGCTTGATTCATGAGCGCCCCGCCGCCGTCGAGGGCCATCGTTCCTTTCCAGCCGCCTTCATCGTAATAAGCCTGCGAACGCCACCATTTGCAAGACATTTCGCCGAGGGTGAGCCTACCGAAGCGCCCGGCGTCGAGGGCCGATTTCAATTCGAGATTCGCGTCGCCGAAGCGGGACGGGAAGATCGTGCAGAGCTTCACGCCGTGTCGGTCGCAGGCGTCGATGATGGCATCGCAACGCTCTTCGGTGATTTCCAACGGCTTCTCGACGACGACGTGCTTGCCCGCCGCGGCCGCGAGCAGGGCCGGTTCGCGGTGGGCGCCGCTCGGCGTCGTGATGATGACCGCATCGACGCCGGGGGCTTTCAACGCATCTTCGAGCGACGTGAAGACCGGGCAAGGCAGCGCCGTCTCGCGGATGAATACGTCGCCGGTCGATGCTTGGCGACTCACGACGGCCGCGACGCGGGCATCGGGAATCTCGGCGAGAGCGCGGGCATGGAAACGGGCGATCATCCCGCTGCCGACGATGGCGAACCCGATGGGGGCTGGCATGGGTGGCGATCCGGGAGGTAGGAGATGCGAATGATGTAGGCGCGACGTTAGATTCCGGCGAGCGCTCCGCCGTCAGACTCCGGCGACCTTCAGCAACTTCGGCACGAAAATGATCGCCCCGATGGCGGCCGCACCGATGCTGGCGAGCAGTACCGCACCGGCGGCTTGGTCGAGGCAGCCGCGCATGCGGTTTTTGGTCGCGTCGTCGAGAGCGTGAAATAGGGTTTCGAGCGAGCTGTTGAACGTCTCGGCGGCGAATGCCCCGGCGATGCAGGCGATCAAGAGGCACCACTCCCCCGGCGAACAGCGGAGGCAAGATGCGAGAATCAGTACGAGAATTGCGATAACGAGGTGAACTCGGAAGCTCGATTGCTCTCGGATTGCTCGGGCAACACCCGCGAAGGCTTCGGAGAATTTCGTTCTCCAGCGGCGCGGTGTCGACATGGCACATCAACTCCCAAGAAAAAAGCCCGGCCGAGGGGCCGGGCTTTCCGCTGTCCTAATCCCGGCGTTCGCGGCGGGGGCCACGGCCGCCGCCGCCCCGTTCACCGCCGCGATCCCCGCGCTCTTCGCGCGGCGGGCCGCCCGGTCCGGGGCCGCCGTCCCCTTCGCCTTCCGGCTTCGGCGGCAGCAGCGCTTTGCGGCTGAGCTTCACGCGGTCCTGATCGTCGATGGCCACGACCTTCACCTGCACGCGGTCGCCGACCTTCACCACATCGGACGGGTGCTGGACGTAACCGTGGTCGAGTTCGCTGATGTGGCAGAGGCCGTCGCGGCCGGGGCTGATCTCGATGAACGCCCCGAATTCTTTGATGCTCGACACCTTGCCGTCGTAGATCGCCCCGACTTTGATCTCGGCGCACAGCGCTTCGACTTTGCCCTTCGCGGCCATCGCCGCGGCCATGTCGCTCGCGGCCACCGTGACGGTGCCGTCTTCTTCGATGTCGAGTTTGGCGCCGGTTTCGTCTTGGATGGCGCGGATCGTCTTGCCGCCCGGCCCGATGAGCAGGCCGATCTTCTCCGGATTGATCTTCACTTGGAACAAGCGCGGGGCCGACGCGGCGATGTCCGTGCGCGGCCCCGTCAGCGAGGCGAGCATCGACTTGAGAATCTTGATCCGAGCGCCGCGGGCCTGTTCGAGCGCCCCGCGCAGGATGTCTTCGGTCACGCCGTCGAGCTTGATGTCGAGTTGGAGGCCGGTGATGCCCTTCTGCGTCCCGGCGACTTTGAAGTCCATGTCGCCGTAATGGTCTTCGTCCCCTTGGATGTCTGTCAGCAGCACGTATTCATCGCCGCGGCTGCACAGGCCGATGCTGATCCCGGCGACCGGGCGCTTGATCGGCACGCCGGCATCCATGAGCGCGAGCGTGCCGCCGCAGACGGAGGCCATCGATGACGAACCGTTCGACTCGAGGATTTCCGAGACGAGGCGGATGGTGTACGGGAACTTCGCCGGCGCAGGCAGCACGGCTTTCAAGCTGCGCTCGGCTAACATCCCGTGGCCGATTTCTCGGCGGCCGGGGGCGCGGATCGGCTTGCATTCGCCGACACTGAACGGGGGGAAGTTGTAGTCGAGGAAGAACTTCTTCGAGATCTCGTCTTGGAGGCCGTCGACCTTCTGTTCGTCTTGGCCGGTGCCGAGGGTGACGACGACGAGGGCTTGGGTTTCTCCCCGTTGGAAGAGGGCCGAACCGTGGACGCGCGGCAGCAATTGCACTTCGGACGACAGAGCCCGGAGTTGGTCGGGCGCCCGGCCGTCGATGCGCGTGCCAGTCATCGTGATGTCTTGGAAGAGCCGCTCTTTGAGCGCGGTGAACGCCCCGGAGAATTGCTCGGGGGTATACTTCGTGTCGGTCGCACCTTCGGGGAAGTAGTGTTTCTTCGTCTTGTCTTTGAGTTCGTTGATGGCCGTGTAGCGGTGGATCTTGACTTGATTCAGGTAGGCCTTCTTCATCTCGTCGCCGATGGTCTTGTACAGCACCTCGGTCATCGGGTTTTCCGGCGGGGCCGGGGGCAGTTCCTTCGGCCCGTGCCCGGCCTTGGTCCGCAGTTCTTCGATCGCGTCGATGACGGTGAGGATGTGGCCGTGGGCGAAGACGATGGCGTTACCCATCACGTCTTCGGGGAGTTCGCGGGCGAAGCCTTCGATCATACAGACGGCGTCGCGGGTCGCGGCGACGACGAGGTCGAGGTCGCTCTCTTCCATCTGCGTGTGCGTCGGCATCAAGATGAATTCTTCGCCGATGCGGCCGACGCGGACGGCGCCGATCGGTTTCGTGAACGGGATCGGCGACAGGTGCAGGGCGGCGCTGGCGCCGATGATGCCCAAGATGTCCGGGTCGTTTTCTTTGTCGGAGGCCATGACCGTGGCCATGACTTGCACTTCGTTCAGGTAGCCGACGGGGAAGAGCGGGCGGATGGGCCGGTCGATGAACCGGGAGACGAGCGTCTCTTTGGTGCTCATCCGCGTTTCGCGCTTGATGAAGCCGCCGGGGAATTTGCCGGCGGCGTAGGTGCGCTCGCGGTACTCGACTTGGAGCGGGAAGAAATCGCGTCCGGGGATAGCGCCGCCGGAGGTAGCGGCCGTGAGGACGACGGTCTCACCCAGTTGGGTGACGACGGCCCCGTGGGCTTGTTTGGCGAGCTTGCCGGTTTCGAGAACCAACGTGGCGGAACCAAACGGACGTTCGATGCGGGTAACAGGCACTTTCGAGAACCCCTTCGCGCCATTTGCGCAATGTGCGGCGGGGTGTACGATGCCGGCGGGCCCGAAAAGTGGGCGCCGCCGTTATTCGGATGATATCGGAGGGAGCCGAGGTCGCTTACTTCCGCAGGCCGAGCTTGGCGATGACTTCCATGTACTTCGGGCGATCCGTCTGCCGCAGATATTGGAGCAGACCCGCGCGCTGACTCACCATTTTCAGCAGACCCCGCCGACTCGAAAAGTCTTTCTTGTGGGTCCGCATGTGGTCGGTCATGTAGATGATGCGAGCGGTCAGCAGGGCGATTTGCACCGGGGGTGAACCCGTGTCGTTTTCGTCCCGCTTGAATTGCTGAATGAGGCCCGTTTTCTGTTCCTTGGTGGTCGCCATGTCCCGCTGATCCTCGTTGTTCTCGCGTCGACGAGCCGAAGCCGGTCCGACCGAGCATCCCTCCGTTGTTCTCCGCCGTACACCGACGCCAACGGTTGTGTTGAGCCATTTTGAGATTTGGTTACCTTATCAGGATCGACCGCGCTGGCAAGTGACGGCGGAAATTTCCTCACCGCGACGGCATCCGGCAAGTGTCCGCGAGAATAAATTGTCGGAATTCTGGGAATTTTCATAACTCGTGCGCCATCGCAACCCGACCGAGATTCTCAAGTTCCCTAAGTTCTCAAACCGCATGAATTTGAGCCGATCTCGAGGACAGACATCGAACAGCTCCGAACGCGAGGACCGAGACCGAAAACCGAAATCCGTTCCATTGCGGTTCCGGGGCTTGACTTTGAAAACCGCACAGCTTTAGAGTGAAATTGTCTGAGAAAGTCTGGAGTCCCACGCTCGGCACCCGATTCGCGGACGCATCCAAGGCTCGACACCTATGCTGGTTCTGTCCCGCAAGAACAACGAGTCGATCGTCATCAACGACGACATCGTGATCACCATCGTGGAAATCCGCGGGGATAAAGTCCGCCTAGGCATCGTCGCGCCGAAGGACGTCCCCGTCCACCGGCAGGAAGTCTACGAAGCCATTCACGGGGTTAAGGTCCAGTTTGCCCTCCCCACCGCCGGTGCGGCGGGGTGATGCTGTCAAATCGGCCGTCTAACGAAAATCGCGTTACATCCCCACTCCGACTCAGCATTCGGAAATTCACAAATCGCACGTCAGCCTCATTCCTACCTCCCATCATGCCCATCCCGTTCAAAAATTCGACTCCTCGCCGGGCGGGTTTGTCCATTTCGCCCATAGTATCGTGTTGACATTTTATCCTGAACGTCACCTGCGGATCGTCAGGGCCGTGGCATTTTCTAAAAATGTTTACTCCAACCTAGCTTGATCGGTGCCTGCGCTGTGTTAGTCTCGTGGTTTTGATGGTGGGAACCGACCATGATATTTACATACGAACGCGAACTGATGAGTGACGTCTTCCACCGAAATTACATTGTGTCCAAGATCCGACGTGATCCTCGGACGCAGATGCGAAGCAATCTCCTATTGGGATATCCATTCCATCAGATCCGATTCAAAATCATTAACTCTCTGCCGCCACGTTCCTGCTCTTGCTGGGCTTCTTGTTGTTGCTCTTGCTGTTGTTGTTCAGGGTCATCCGAGCGGGGATACATCACGAACGCATCCCCGCGAAACAACATGGAGGCCATCTCGTGCGAACCATGAGCGGCCTGATCCTTCAACTCCTTCCCGATGTCGCTGAGGATCTTGCTGAGCGAAAGGCCAGGTAAGACCGCCTGAATGCCTTTGCTTTCCGTGGATTGCTCGACTGGTTTTGACATGCGTTCCCCTTTCATTTGAAAACGTTGCCGAACAGACCCACCGTGAACATCACGGCGAGTATCGAGACCGTGCAAAAAAGGCAGGCTGTGTCGAAGGCCGACTTCAGCAGGCCCATGCTTCGTGGAGACGAGAATTCCTTCTCGTAGTGGCGAACCAACCACGTCCAGATCGGTGGCACACCGGGTGTGAAGGTGATCGCAATGCGTTCTGGCAGAGACATGACTTCTTCTGGCTTCAGGAGCTTGCGCCCCTGTTGCTGCCAGTTGTCATTGGCGTTGGATGAATAACTGTGGCTCTCTGTGCCTTGCTGCGAATATTGTCGTGAGGTGCCCGTGCTGGTGCCGCCGCTGGTGACGACTTGCGTGAACTCGCCTAAGCGGTTGCTGACGTATTCCGCCGTTTGCAGTTCGTTGACGCCA
>JAYSYN010000156.1:0-4943 GCA_043727575.1 Fimbriiglobus sp. | reverse complement strand
AAGCCGCCAAGGAAAACGGCGACAATGTGAAGCACATCTACGAGGAACTGACGGGCAAGATCGACCACAGCAAGCTCGGCTTCCGCGACGTTCCGGGTGGCCTGACGCCGACCGCATCGAAGGGCGAGTGATCGGTTCGCGCCGGGATGAAATTTTCGGCGTCCGGAACTTGAAACTTCCCGCTCCGTTTGCATGTTCGGATTTGCGGTCTAGGATTCGGACACTGCCGGTTCGCCGTATTCCGAGGCCGCTCGATGTTCCCGTATCCTTGCCCGTCGTGTTCCCAGCGCTTGCTCGCCCCGACCGAGCGCGTCGGCCAGCGCACGATCTGCCCGAAATGCCTGCGTCCGCTGACGATCCCGATGCCGGAATCGACCGCCGCGCTCGATCCGAAATCGCTGATCGATCCTTCGGAAGCCCCGCTTCCGCTAATTTCCGTATCGGCCGATACGGATACTCCGTTCCCGGGCTCGATTCCGATTCCGCACTTCGCCGCCGTGGAAATCTCCGCCGCGGCCCGCGTCGGCGCCGCACCGATCGAACTGCGAACCGCCGCCGGGACCGGGGACCTCACGTTCGACCTCCCCGAGGTGCCGATCCACGAGCGGGGCAGCGTGAGCGAGACGAGCTTCCCCCGGGCCGGCACGACGGAAACGCCGCGCCCAACTTTCGTCCGGACGCCGATCCAGACGCGCCGCGCCGCGAACGCCGACACCCGCGGCATGGTGATGCTGAACCCGACCGGTCTGTTCGGCGTGGACTTGGCCGCGGAACTGTCGGCCGCGCTCTCGATGCGGATGAGCCCGCCGCCGGAACCGATGATCGACCGCCGGTTGATCGTCGGCGCGTGGGCCTTCGGCACACTCTCCGCGGTAGCCCTCTGGCTCGGCGGAATGTTTTACAATCCCGAGTGCATGCCCTTCGTCGCGTTGCTCGGCGGGGCGCTGCTGGGCTTCGGCCTGCTCTGGCGAGCCTACCTCGTCGGCCGGGACGAAAGCCCGCTGCGCGGGGCCCTCTGTTTGCTCCCGCCGTTCAACGTCGTCCGGCTGTTCCAAAAATCGGGCGACAACGGGCATCGCCCGCTCCGCTTCGCCGCGACCGGCGCGTTGGTTCTCGGCCTGTTCGCCGCTTCGGCATCGGCGCGATCGTTCGTCGAAAAGAAAACCGTGGCGAATGTCGAACCGGAAACAACGACACTGGAATCGACCTCCGCCGTCATCGCGAAACTCGCCGCGCGCGAGCACCGCGCCGACGCGCAACGTCGCCTGTTGGCGATGGGTCCGGCGGCGGAAGGGGAGTTGATCGCCCGATTGCCGGACGCGGACGACGCCACGGCGCTCGCGGTGATCGATGTGCTTTCCCAAATCGGCGGGCCGGACTCGGTGACCGCATTCGAACGACTCGCGGAGACTTCGAAATCGTCGCTCGTGAAATCCGAGGCTGCCGCCGCCGCGAAGCTGCTGGCCACGAAGCGGGCCGAATGACTCACTCGTCGCCCATCATCCCGAAGACGCTTTCGTTGACGTAGATCGGCACACGCGCCGTGATGGCGATGGCCACGGCGTCGCTCGGTCGGCAATCGATCTCGATCAGCTTCATTTCGTGGACGATGCGAATTTTGGCGTAGTACGTGTGGTTCGTCAAGTCGCTGATCGTGATGTCGCGGACCACGCCGCCCATCAGCGAGATCGCGGTCGTGATCAAATCGTGCGTCAACGGCCGCGGGCTCGCGAGACCTTTGACCCGGCGGTCGATGCTCGTCGCCTCGAACAAGCCGATGACGATCGGCAAACTCCGGTCGCCGCCGACTTCGCTCAGGACGATCACCTGATCTTCGTCGATCTCGTTGATGATGATCCGCTTCAATTCCAATCGGATCGGCACGGTGAGTCCTCGCGGTCGAAATGCCATTCCCTCGGCGGTGTCCATTCTTTATAACCGGCGACCCGACGCGGAGTCAAAAAATGACCGGCCCCGACGAGCGCCAGCGGCGCCGGCACGCGACCGAATTGGAATTGGCCCACCGACTGGCGGCACTCCGCGCCGCGAAACCCTTCGCGGAGAACCCCCGTTGGACCGTCGCGGTTTTCCAACATCCCGCGAGGTCGGTCGGTTGCACATTCGTTTCCACTCGGACCGATACCGATCGGAGTTTGCGGATCCGCATCGCCGAAGTGACCGGCCTCGGGACCGTCGCCGGGGTCTTGGCCGGACAGTGCTGTTTGGAAATGTTGGACCGCGCGGAGGGCGTCGATCTCGTCGAATCGAACCGATATTTCTCTGCGAACCCGCCGGGCGACGATGCCATGCTGGCCGCGGGGATCGTCCGCTTCCACCCGGACGAACCGACTTGGATCGGTTGCTTCGCCGGACTCGCGGCGCCGATCTCCGTCGGACCCGACGGGCGGATCGAACCCCTCCGCGGCACCGGCCCATTTCTGGGACTGACCGAAACGACCTTCCCGATTTTGCGAGGCACCGTCGAGCCCGGCGGGCGGCTATTCGTTTTGGCCGGCTCCGGAACGGGCGCGGCCGATCAGATCGCCGGCTTCGGGGAATCGCCGAAATGGGCACTGGGGGAATGCGTGGAACGGATCGGTCGGGAACTCGCGGTCGATCTCGAACCCGGTTTCAGTTTGACACTCTTGGGAATCGAACGACGCGCCTTGCCGGCGTGCGGCGCGGAGGTAGAATGAATTTTTGTTTCGAGTCCCGAGTCGAGCTATGAAGAAGAATATCCATCCGACCTACCGCGAAGTCGTGTTCCTCGACGTCGCCGCGAACGTGTCGATTTTGACGCGGTCCTGCGCCGAGTGCGACGAAACCGTCAAGTGGTCCGACGGCAAAGAGTACCCGCTCTACAAACTCGAAATCTCGAGCGCCAGCCACCCGTTCTTCACGGGCAAAATGAAGTTCCTCGACACCACCGGCCGCGTCGAGAAGTTCCAGAAGAAATACCAAAAGTCGTCGTCGGCGTACGCCAAAGTCGCCAAGCCGATGGACTCCGAAGTGGAAGCCGCCGAAGCGGCTGCGGCCGCCGCCGCGAAGTAGTTCGGCGACCGAACCCGAAAGCCCGCAGGCGTGTCCGTCTGCGGGCTTCTGCATTGATGCCGACACCTTCCGACCGATCTTCGTTGGTGTTCAATCTTGAGGTTGTCTTTGTCGGGCCGAGTCTTCGAGGCACGACGCGCTTTCGGAAAGTGTCGAGCCTCGAAGACTCGGCCCGACCTTCTTAGCATTCGGGGAACAACCTAAAGGTTGAACTCCAACCCGGACCGGTGAACCATGTGGCCGATCCTCGAACAGAAGTTGGCGCGCTACCGCGAACTGGAAGGTTTGCAGGCCGACCCCGGCATCGCCGGCAACCCCGCGAAAAGCAGCGCCGTCAACAAGGAACACGGCTCCCTATCCAAGGTGGTTCTGCCGTACTTGGAATTCCAACGGCTGGAACTGTCGATCGGCGAATCGGAAGGTCTAATCGCCGACGCCGACATGCGCGAAATGGCCGAGGCGGAACTGGCCGAACTCCGCCCGCAACTGGCGGCGTTGAAAGAGAAGATCGAAGATCAACTGCTGACCGACCCGGAAGAAGAATTCGATAGCTTGATCCTCGAAATCCGCGCCGGCACCGGTGGCGATGAAGCGGCCCTCTTCGCCGGCGACCTCTACGAGATGTACACGCGCTACGCCCGCACCAAAGGGTGGAGCATCGAGGAAATCGGCCACAGCGCGGGCACTGCGGGCGGCTTCAAGGAGATGGTGTTCAGCCTCAAGGGCGACGGGGCTTTCACGCATCTGCGCTTCGAAAGCGGCGGCCACCGCGTCCAACGGGTTCCCAAGACCGAAACGCAAGGTCGGATTCAAACGTCGATGGCGACCGTCGGGGTGATGCCCGAACCCGAGCAGGCCCAAGTGGAAATCGACCCGGAAGATTTGGAAATCGAGACCATGCGCGCCGGTGGCGCCGGTGGCCAGCACGTCAACAAAACCGAATCGGCCGTGCGCATCTGGTACAAACGCGGCACGGCGGACGAAATCGAAGTGAAGTGCCAGGACGGGCGGAGTCAGCACAAGAACAAAGACCAAGCGATGCGCGTTTTGCGCAGCCGGGTCTACGAGGCGCAGCAAGCGAAGCTGCACAAAGAGCGGGCCGATATGCGGCGAACGCTCATCGGCGGCGGGGACCGCAGCGAGCGTATCCGGACGTACAATTACCCCGACGGCCGCATCACCGATCACCGCATCGGACTATCGGTTTTCAAGCTGGCCGAGATTTTAGGGGGCGGTTTGGACCACCTCGTCGTGCCGATGCGGGCCCACGACAAACGGGAGAAGCTCGCCGCCGCCGCGGCGGGCAAGTGACCTTGCTAAACCCGCCCCGCCGGGTATTTTTACGGTAGATTGCCGCCTTAGCTCAGTTGGTAGAGCGACGCTTTCGTAAAGCGTAGGTCGCGAGTTCGAGTCTCGCAGGTGGCTTTGTTTCTTGCCCGTCCTCTCCGCTCTTCTCCCGTCCCGAATCGCCTTCATTTCCTAGCGGTTTCAAGCTTTTCTGCATTCCCTCTTCGCTCGTTCCCGTCGTGTCGCCTTCTTCAATCGTCCTCAGCCGCAACCGTCCGTTTCCCCCATTTGCTGCTCCCGTTGCTGCGCGCTGCTGCTCCCGTTGCTGCTCCCGAAACGTCGTGTCGCCGTCCGTCCCGGTCATCCGGAGCCGGGTTGCTTCGGGTTCCTTGGAACCCGGCAGCTTGTTCACCAGCGATCCCAAATCGTGAAGCCGAGTCCGGGCGTAGCGGGCGGTCGTGAGCTTGGGATCGGAATGGCGGGCCAGAGTCATGGCTTGCTTCAAATCGGCTCCGGCGCGGATGACATTCGAGATGTAGCAGTTCCGGAAGGCGTGAAAGTCGCGGGTCTCTTCCCCTTCGTGACCTTGGATCGTGAACGGGATG
>JAYSYN010000155.1:0-4957 GCA_043727575.1 Fimbriiglobus sp. | reverse complement strand
CCCGGCGCCACGGCGTTCACGCGGACATCCGGCCCGAAGGCCCGCGCCAGCGATTTCGTCAGCGTGTTCAAGGCCCCTTTGCTCGCGCAGTACGGGATCGAACTCCCTTGCCCCGATTGCCCCGCTACACTCGACACATTCACGATGCTCCCTTGCCGGGCTTTCAGTAATGGCATCGCCGCGCGGCTGCAGTAGAACGCCCCCTTCAAATTCACTTGGAAGATCTCGTCCCAGATCTCGTCCGTCACGGCGTCGAGGTCGTCGTGGGCGATGAAGCGCGTCGTCCCCGCGTTGTTGATCAGGACATCGATGCCGCCGAACGCCTTGGCGACGTGCCCGACCATCGCCTTCACTTGGGCGTCGTCGGCCACCGACGCCGCGATGACTTGCACCGGCACGCCGAACGCTTCGCAGAGCCGGGCGGTTTCGACGGCGTCGTCTTCGGACTTGGAATAATTGACGACCACGGCGAATCCCAGTTGGGCGAAGCGCACGGCGCAAGCCCGGCCGACCCCCGTCGCCGAACCGGTGATGAGCGCGACCCGTTGAACTTCCGCCATCGGTGAAACTCCGGTTTACAACTGCCCGTCCAGCCCGAGTCGGTGGAAGTAGTGCGTCACGCTCGCTTGCCGCTCCAAAAGATCGTCTATGCTCGGTTCGTTCCGCAGCGCCTTGCGGATGACCTTCACCGTCGCTTCGCGGTGGATCCGGAACAGCTCGGCGTGATCGACTTCGCCGGCGGGGACGTTCAAAATATTCGGGTCGAGCCAGACGCTGTAGATGATGCCGAGGTCGTTGACGCGATCCTTCGGAATGTCGCCGGAGCGCACGGCATCCAGTACCCCGTTGGCGATCCCGGCTTGCACGGTGCCCATCAGAATCCCCGTGTAGCGGGCGTCCTTCACCGTCACCTTGCTGACCATCAAGGTCGCCGGGCGGACTTGCATGTCGCTGTTGAGGATGGCGAAGACGCGCGTGTGCCCCTTCACTTGGTCGCCTAAGAGCGTGGCGAGTGCCGTGCCGACCGGCCCGTCGAGTTCGCCGATCGCGATCTCCGGCTCGGCGCAAAGGTAATCATGATCGCCCTCGACGAGGGCCTCGCCGGTACGCAGTCCGATGCGGGTGGTCATGGGGGGTCTCATTCGACGGGGGCCGCTACCGGTTTTGTATGTGATTCAATACCGCGTGACGCCGGCGTGCAGGTTCAGCACGGTGCGGGTCAGGCTCGTCCAGGCGGCGAGTTCGGTCGGGTCGAGTTTCGCGTCGGCGGGGCGGGCGCCGACGGCCAGCAATTCCTTTGCGTTCGCCGGGGTCTTTTTGAAGTCGGCGAGGTGCTGATTCAGCATCGCAGTGAGGGTTTCTTTCTCCGCCGGTTTCGCCGGGCGCGAGAGCGCTTTGCGGAAGGCGTAATCCAACCGGGCGTCGGTCGTCGCGCCGCCGGCCTTCAATACGTCCTCGGCGAAGACGCGCGCGGCTTCGACGAACTCCGGGGCGTTCAACAGCACCAGCGATTGCAACGGCGTGTTGCTGCGGACGCGGTCGGCCGTGCATTCCTCCCGGCTCGGGGCGTCGAAGGCCAGCAAGGTCGGGTGGAGATACTGCCGTTGCCAGTGGGTATACAGGCCGCGGCGGTAGAGGCTGTCGCCGGCGTCGTCCTGCCATTCGCGCGCGGGGAAGTTGAGGAAGCTCCAGTAGCCGCGCGGCTGGTACGGCTTGGCGCTCGGCCCGCCGAGGTTGGTGTTGAGCAACCCGCTGACGGCCAGCGCGTTGTCGCGCACCATCTCGGCGTCGAGGCGAAAGCGGCTTTGCCGGGCGAGCAGGCGATTGAAGGGGTCGCGTTCCCGCAGTTCCGCGGAGGCCAGCGACGACTGCGTGTACGTTTCGGACATCACGAGGGACTTCACGAAGGCTTTGATGTCCCATTCCGAATCGATCAACTTGCCCGCGAGGTAGTCGAGTAATTCGGGGTGGGTCGGCGGCTCGCCCTGCGAACCGAGGTCGTCGAGCTTACGCGACAGACCGGCGCCGAACATCAGCTTCCACAGGCGGTTGGCGAGCACCCGGCTCGGCAGCGGGTTGTCCTTCGCCATCAGCCAATCGGCGAGGTCGAGGCGGTTCAACCGGCCGGTCTTTTTGAGCGCGCCCGGCAGCGTCGACAGCGTCCCCGGCTCCACGATCTCGCCTTTGTCGTCCATCCAGTTGCCGCGGGACAGGACGCGGATCGGGCGCGGGGCCACGGCCACCGTGACGAGCGTGGACGGGAACGATTGCTCGAGCACGGTACGCTGCGTTTCGAGCGCTTTGCGGGTCGATTCCACCGGTCGACTGGCCGGCAAACCGAGGATCGCTTGGAGCGGGACAATCACCGGCAAGGCGTCGATTTTCCGGGTCGCACCCAGTAGCTTCGTCTTTTGTTCTTCGCTCGGCAGGCTCAATTTGCTGCCGAAGTCGCTGCCGTTGTAAAGTCCCTGCTCTTGGATGTCGGCGAAGAACGCCTCCATCTTGTAGAAGTCTTTGGCCGAGATCGGGTCGAATTTGTGGTCGTGGCATTCGGCACAGCCGGTGGTCAGTCCGAGCCAACCGCCGCTGACGGCCCGGACGCGCTCGGAGGCGTACTTCGCCAAGTACTCCTTCGGTTGCACGCCCCCCTCGGCGCTCATCATGCCGAGGCGGTTGTAGCCGCTGGCGACTTTCTGCTCGGTCGTGGCGTTCGGCATCAGGTCGCCGCCGAGTTGCTCGCGGGTGAATTGATCGAAGCGTTTGTTGTCGTTGAAGCTTTTGATGACGTAATCGCGGAACGGCCATACGGTCATGACTTGGTCGCCGTGGTAACCGACGCTGTCGGCGTAGCGGGCCACGTCGAGCCACCACATCGCCATGCGCTCGCCGTATTGCGGCGACTTCAACAGGCGCGTCACGACCTTCTGGTAGGCCTCCGGTTCGGGGTCTTTCACAAACCCGTCGACTTCGGCCGGCGTCGGTGGTAGGCCCGTCAGGTCGAAGGTCACCCGGCGGATCAGCGTGATCCGATCCGCCAACGGGGACAACTTCAAACCGTTCTCGTTGAGCGTCTCGACGATGAACCGGTCGATGGGATTCTTGAGGAAGACGCTCCCCTTGACCGCGGGCGGTACCGGCCGTTGGATCGGCGTCAGCGACCAGTGATCCTCCCACTTGGCCCCTTGCTCGACCCACGCCGTCAGCGTCGCCAATTGCTTCGCCGTCAGCTTCTTACCTCCCTCGGCCGGGGGCATGTGGGTGTCGTCGGTCGCGTTCAGCCGGACGAGCATCTCGCTTTTCTTCACGTCCCCCGGCACGATGGGAGTCGCCCCGGACGAAGCCGAGCCCTTCGCCGATTTCTCGAGGTCGAAGCGGAACTTCGCCTTCACCTTGCGGGCGTCCGGCCCGTGGCACGCGAAGCAGTTCTCCGAAAGGATCGGCCGGACATCCCGGTTGAACTCGACCGGCTTCTCGGCGGCGGACGCCGGGAAGGCGATCAGGAAGCCGACGAGGATACTGGGGATGCGGGGCATGGAAGACTCGGCGAGGGGAAGCATCGGCAGTGCGGTCAGCTTAACCCGACGGCCGGCGGTCCGCAATGTCCGGTGAGAGCGCGGAATTCAATACCGTGTCACGCGAAGCCGCCAAGGCGCGGAGAAGTTGGCGGAGATAAGACATCGAACCGCGGATGCGGTATTTGAAATATTGCCACTCCGATCTTCTTTGTACCTTTGCGGCTCTGCGTGAGACAATGAATTTAAGTTTGGTGAACCGTCTCGATCTGGCCGTTGACCGCCCGCGATCCGACAACAAGCCACTCCCATCCCGGCTCGCTCGGAATCCTTCCCATGGCCAAGATCACCCACGACACCATCGGCGTCGGCTTCATCGGCGCCGGCGACATCGCCATCCTGCACGCCGCGGCCATCAAGAAGGTGCCCGGTGCGAAACTCGTCGGCCTCTGGAACCGGAGCCAAAACCGGGCCGTGGCCCGCGCCGCCGAGTTCGGTTGCAAGAATTACGCGACGCCCGAAGAGTTGGTGCAGGACCCGGCCATCGACGCCGTGTTCGTGCTGACGAATCTGGAGTCGCATCTCGAATACACGTTGCTCGCCTTGAACCACGGCAAGCACGTCCTCGTCGAGAAGCCCGTCGGCATGAGCGTCGATGAGATTCAGCAGATGAAAACCCTCGCCGACGCGAAAGGGCTGACGGTGCTGCCCGGGCACAATTACGTCTACGAAAGCAGCATGATCCGCACGCGCGAACTCGTCGACGGCGGCGACTTGGGCACAATCGTCAGCGCGTACGTCATGTACAACATCCACCATCCGGAAGAAGTGGCGAAGCGCTACCCCGGCGTCGTCCGGCAGATCCTCACGCATCACTCGTACATCCTGCTCTACCTCGTCGGGGCGCCGGTCGAACTCTGCGCGATGAAGGCGAACCTCCATTACAAAGAGTTCGATGGGGAAGACATCGCGATGGTGCAGATGCGGCTGAAGAACGGGGCGCTCGCCCACTTCTGCGCGAGCTTCGCCGCTGACGATCACGCCGCCGACCCGTGGACGGTCATGGTCAAGGTCATCGGCACCGCCGGTAGCACCCGCTACAGCTACCGCGACCACGTCGAAATCAAACCGGGGCTGGTTCACAGTCAGACCTACACGGCCTACCAGGGCAGCGTGAGCAACGAGGTCAAGCACTTCTTGGTCGATTGCCTGCGGCTCGGAGCGCCGCCGTTGAGTTCGCTGGCGGATGCCATCACCGCCCAGAAGATGATCGAAGCCTGCGAGGAATCGATCCGCACGGGGACGGTAGTGAAGTTGTGATCGACGCGGCCCCTCCGCGATCCGCTCCGAGGGTATCCCTCCGGATTTTGCCACGGCGTTAGGCGGCGGTCCAGAGGTCGTTCCACTCCGGGGTGTCGCAGAGGGCTAGGAGTTCCACGAGCGGG
>JAYSYN010000154.1:0-14981 GCA_043727575.1 Fimbriiglobus sp. | reverse complement strand
ACTCGGTATCCGAGACGTCGCTCGGATACGGCTTCCGTGTCGTGTCCATCCCCCAAAATGCCATAAAGCAGGGGAATAAGTCAATAACAGGCTCTAAGCTTCGGACGGTGCCCGTTGTCACCGGAGGATCCGGCCATGTTCTTGTTGCTCCTTTCGACACCGACGCGAAAAGTCACGGTCAGCGGCGAGGCGACCAAACACGAAACCTGCGAAATGTGCGGCTGCGGGTTCGCCTACGTCATCCGGCGGGAAGCGGAGGGCGAAGACAAGTCGCTATTCAGTTGGACCGATCGGAGTGCGAATCGCAAGGCGGCGGACGATGCGTGTGCGAAGTTGGCCAAAATTCTCGAGGTTGAAATCGATCCGGCCCCTTGCCCCGATTGCGGTTGGGTGCAAGCGGCGATGATCGCGCATGTGCGGAAGGGTTCCTATTCGAACCTTCGTGAGTTGTCGCGTTTGGGTCTTGTACTGGCTGCCGGCGGACTGTTGCTCGCGCTCGGTTCCATCCCGGTCAACTTCGGAAACTTCGCCGACGCGGAAAATCTCGCGACGATCCTCGCCGTGGTCGGATCGGCCATCGCGGCCATCGGTGGCATCCCCGCCTTAAGCCTGCGGGCTTTACGGGACTATTTGAATTCGCGGTACGATCCCAACCGCGACTTTTCGAGCGCCCGCGGTTGATTGCGAACCCGCCGCCATTCCCAGATGTCCGTCCGTCGATAAGTCTACTCATCCGATCCACGGACTCCGAGTTCTCCGGACATGCCGAGCTACAACCCCGCCGATGTCGAACCGCGCTGGCAAGCCTATTGGGACGCCCACGCCACTTTCCGGACGCCCGACCCCGGTGACCCGAGCGTGGTCGGGAAGCCGAAGTACTACATCCTCGACATGTTCCCCTACCCGAGCGGCAGCGGCTTGCACGTCGGCCATCCGGAGGGGTACACCGCCACGGATATTCTCGCGCGCTTCCAGCGCATGCGCGGCTTTCACGTGCTGCACCCGATGGGCTGGGATGCGTTCGGATTGCCCGCCGAGCAACACGCCATCGCCACCGGCGAACATCCGAGCATCAACACCACGAACAACGTCGATACGTTCCGCCGGCAGATCAAATCGCTCGGCTTCAGCTACGACTGGCAACGCGAAGTCGACACCACCGACCCGGATTACTTCCGCTGGACGCAGTGGATCTTCCTCCAGATCTACGACACTTGGTACGACCCGGTGCAGAAGCGGGGCCGGCCGATTGCGGAGTTGCGGATCCCCGCAGACGTGGCCGACAAACGAGCTTTCATCGATTCTCATCGCTTGGCCTACCTCGCCGAGGTGCCGGTGAACTGGTGCGAAGCCCTCGGCACCGTGCTCTCCAATGAAGAGGTGATCGACGGTAAGAGCGAGCGCGGCAATCACCCCGTCGTGCGCCGACCGCTGAAGCAGTGGCTCATGCGCATCACGGCGTACGCCGAGCGCCTGATCGACGATCTCGCCCCCCTCGACTGGAGCGAGTCGATCAAGCAGATGCAGCGCAACTGGATCGGGAAGTCGGAAGGTGCGGAAGTGAAGTTCGCGATTAGCCGCGAGACGGAGTCGAGCGCGGCGGTGAGTGTGTTCACGACACGCCCCGACACCCTCTTCGGCGCCACCTACATGGTGCTGTCGCCGGAACACGAACTCGTCGCCAGGATCACGACGCCGGAGCAGAAGACGGCGGTCGAAACCTATCAGCTGCAAGCCGCGCGCAAGAGTGACTTTGAACGCACCGAGATGGCGAAGACGAAGACCGGCGTCTTCACCGGGGCGTTCGCGTTGAATCCGGTGAACGGCAAAGAGATCCCGATCTGGATCGCGGACTACGTCCTCGCAGGCTACGGGACCGGGGCGATCATGGCCGTGCCGGCGCACGACGAACGCGACTACGAATTCGCGAAGCAGTTTGGCTTGCCAATCAAGGTCGTTGTCTATCCGACTCCCAAGCCTGGTCTGGGAGGTATCGATGAAGAAGGGTTGGTTCGGAACGGCGCGTACTGCGATGAGGGAGTCGCAGCAAATTCACCGAAACGAATGCCTGGTTGGATGTTGGAAATGCCAGGTGCCAAAGGTGAGACTGCTCGAGAAATGAACGCCGAGTTCATCAGCCAAGAACTCGATAATCCAGGAATCAACGGCCTGCCTACCGAATTGGCTAAAGCGAAGATGAGCGATTGGCTCGAGCAGAAGGGTGCAGGCATCCGGAAGGTCAACTACAAGCTGCGCGACTGGCTTTTCAGCCGGCAGCGCTACTGGGGAGAGCCCTTCCCGATCCTTCACGAACTCGATGAGTCCGGGAACCGCACCGGCATCATTCGCACGCTCGAACCGACTGACTTGCCGTTGACACTGCCGACGCTCGCCGATTTCAAACCGACCGGTTCCCCCGACGGTCCGCTGGCCAAGGCGACCGATTGGCTGACGGTCGAACTCGACGGCAAGAAGTATCGCCGCGAAACGAACACGATGCCGCAGTGGGCCGGGTCGTGCTGGTATTACTTGCGCTACATCGATCCGCAGAATCCGCAGGCCTTCGCCGACGCCGGGAAGCTCAACCACTGGCTCCCGGTCGACCTCTACATCGGCGGGGCCGAGCACGCCGTGCTGCACCTGCTCTACTCGCGCTTCTGGCACAAGGTCCTCTTCGACCGCGGCTACGTGAACTGCGTCGAGCCGTTCCACAAGCTCGTGAACCAGGGGATGATCCTCGGCGAAGACGGGCAGAAGATGTCGAAGGCCCGCGGGAACGTCATCAACCCCGACAGTGTGGTCGCCGAGTACGGGGCCGACGCCCTGCGGCTGTTCGAAATGTTCATGGGCCCGCTCGAAGCGGTGAAGCCTTGGAGCACCAAGGGAGTCGAGGGGGTCTACCGGTTCCTCGGCCGCGTCTGGCGGTTGATGATCGATGACACCGCGTTGACACTGACTTTGAATCCCACGGTGCAGGACGTGACCCCGGATCGGGATGCACTCCGCATCATGCACCACACCATCCAGAAAGTGACGGACGACACCGCCCGGTTGAGCTTCAACACCGCCATCTCCACGATGATGGAGTTCTGCAACTACTTCACCAAACTCGAAGTCCGCCCGCGCGCCGTGCTGGAACCGTTCGTGCTCCTGCTCGCGCCGTACGCCCCGCACATCGCCGAAGAATTGTGGGCCGCGCTCGGGCACGCCGCCACGTTGGCCTATGAACCGTGGCCGGGCTACGACGCCGAATTGGTGAAGGCCGACAGCATCGAGGTGCCGGTGCAGATCAACGGCAAACTCCGGGCGAAGTTGCGAGTGCCCTCCGAGATCGACGCGGACGGTTTGGAAGCGGCCGCGCTCGCGGATGCCAAAGTGATCGAAGCGCTGGCCGGGAAGACGCCGAAGAAGGTGATAGTCGTGCCGCGAAAACTGGTGAACTTCGTGGTCTGATTCGACAAACACTCGCCCCGAACCGTGTCGGGGCGAGTGTCTTTCATCCGATCACTTCAACCCACCCAAGTATTCGAGCAAGTCCAAGAACTCGGCCGGGGCCATGGCGCCGGCTTGGCCTTCGGGCATGCTACTCTGCTTCAGTTGCGTCTTCTTCTCGATGTCGTCGGTTTTGATGGTCACCTTCGCCTTGCCGTCGAAGATGACCACTTCCGCTTTCGTCTCGGAGACCAACAGGCCGACCACCGATTTGCCGTCGAGCGTGTCGACGCGGGTCGAGAGGTATTTGGCGTCGACCTCGGCATTCGGGTCGATCATCGACTCGACGATCTTGAAGCGCGGTAACCGCGTGGCGACCTTGTCGAGGTTCGGCCCGAACTCTTGACCTTCGCCGTTGCCGACTTTGTGGCAGGCGATGCACATGCGCTGGAAAACCGCCCGACCGTTGCTCGGGTTCCCCTTCATGCCGGCGAGCGCCGTCATCGCCTTGTTGCGCTCTTCTTTCGGCTTCACCTCTTGGCTCAACAGGGCCTTCAAGAACGGTGCGGCCTGCCCACCCGCTTTGTTGGTCTTGAGGATCTCGTCCATCATCTTCGCGGCGTTCGGATTGCCCACCGCGACTTTGCCCGTGAGGTAGTCGGGCCGCCAAACCGGTTCGTTGGCCCCGAGCGCGGCTTCCACGGTGTATCGCGTCCAGTAATCGAGCGGCTTCTTGGCGATCTCGGCGACCGCCGCCATCGCGTCGGCGGTCGGGTAGAAGCTGAGCGCCCGGGCCGCTTCGGTGCGGACGCGCGGATGTTCGTCAGACGATGCTTTCTTGAATCGGGCCAGCGCGTCCGGGACGCGCTCTCGTTCGTCGGCGAGGATATGGACCGCGGCTGCACGGGCATGAAAAGTCTTCGATTCCAACACCGCATCGAGCAGCTTGACATCGACGGCGTGGTGCCCCTGTTGAATCCACAGAGCTTCGCAGCGGAGGCGGTCGAATTCGGGGTCCTTCGGATCGAGTTTCGCGACCCACTCCGACACGGCGGGCAGCACCTCGGCAGCGGGGCGGTCGTGCAGTTCCCGGCGGGCGCGGTAGCGGGTGCGCCATTCGTACTCGCGGAATTGCTCGAGGATTTCCGAAGGCTTCTTGCCGAACTGCGTCGCGGGTGTCACCAGTTTCTTGCCGGTGCCGACCATGCGGTAAATACGGCCGTGGGTGTGGTCGCGGTTCGGGTCGCGCTGGGAATACTGCATGTGGCCGATGAGCGGATTCGCCCAGTCGCCGAACCAGAGGGCCCCGTCCGCGCCGATTTGCGGATCGCAGGGGCGGAAGTGTTTGTCGACGGAGCGGATGAGGTCGTCGAATCCTTTGCCGTCTTTGTTCTTCACGCGCTCGCCTTTGAAGCCGGCGCCGTCGTCCTTCATCGTGTAACGCGGCATGCCGTTCAACTGGATCACGCAAGCGTAGACGAACTGCTTCTGCACGTCGTCCGGGAGTGCCCGGCTGACGAGCCATTCGTTGCCGATGTTCGGCCGAACGCCGTTGGGCAGAACGAATTCGATCCCCTTGCGGCCGGGGAACGGTTGCCCCGATAGCGGTACGTCCCACGTTTGGTTCGGCGTCGTGCCATCGCCGACGATGCCTTGGCCCCATTCGTCGAAGACGTAGCACCACATGTTGTACATGCCGGGGAGGCCGAATTGGCGGATCTTCATGCTGCGCGGATCGAGGACGTAGCAGCCGCCGGCACCGGCGCTGCGGTGTGGCCCCCACGGCGTTTCGAGGGTCGTGCTCGTGGCGATCCCTTCGAGCATGTGCAGCAGACCGCCATGACTCCACTCGAACGCCCCGCAACTGTGGTGCGTGTCGTCGGACGCCCAGCCATCCATCAGGTACGTCACTTGGTCGGCTTTGTCGTCGCCGTCGGTGTCTTTGAGAAAGAGCAGACGCGGTTGATCGATGACGAGGACGCCGCCGTTGTAGAACTCGAACCCGGTGGGGCATTGCAGCTTGTCGTAGAAGACGGTGCTCTTGTCGGCCTTGCCGTCGCCGTCGGTGTCTTCGAGGATCACGATTTTATCGGAAGGTTTCGGATCGCCCGGACGCCACTGCGGGTAGCTCGGCATGCACGCGACCCAGAGCCGGCCTTTGTTGTCGAAGTTGATCTGAACCGGCTTTGAGATTTCCGGGAACTTCGATTCATCCGCGAAGAGTTTCAACTCGAATCCGGCGGGCACTTGTGCCCCTTTGATGAAGTCGGCCGGTTTTTGAATCACGGGCCCGCCCACGGTGTTCTCGGAGTAGTCGCGTCCCGGTTGGCCGAAGCGCGTCGGCGGCACGATGAGTTCGGTCGTCTTGGAATCGTCCGGTTTGTCCGCGACGGCATTGCCGTTGGCGATGTCCCAGACGTAGCGATCGCGGACGGCGCCCATATCGCGGAGTTTGGCGTATTCGCGCGGGAAGGTTTCGTTGTCGAAGGTCCGCCGGCCACCGTAGACGTACCAGCCGTTGACCATGCGGTAGTCGTTGTGGTGGACCCAGCTCTTGTCGTTCACCGCGGCGCGCAGTTTCTCGAAGTCGGTCGTACCCGCTTTGGCACCGGTGTACGGCGTGCCGAAAAGGCCACTGTCGAGCGCTTCGCCGAGCAGCTTGTCCCCGGCTTCGTTCAACTGAAAACCGGTGACGGTGAGCTTGCCACCGCTTTTCTCGAAGGCCGCGAGCGTCGGGGTGTAGACATCGACAAAGGCGATCTTGCGTTTGTCCGCGACGGCTTTCACCGCGTCGGCGTACAACTTGATGTTCGCGTTCTCGGCTTGGCCATCCGGCAGGAATTTGTCGCCGCTGTTCTCGAATGCGATCGGCGAGATCAGCACGAAGCGCGGCGGGCTCTTGGCATCATCGCGCGAGTACTTCGCGGCGTAATCGTCGATGAACTTCTCGTATTGCTTTCTGAAGTTCTCGATGCCCTCGGGGCCTTTGAACGATTCGTTCCAGCCGAAAAAGCAGAAGAAGGTATCCGGGTTGAAGACGTACAGCGGATCGTCGAGATGGGTGTAATCGGCAGAGCGTTGGCGCTGACCGACTTCATCGGCGGGGAAACCGAAGTTGCGGACGACGAGGTTTTTGTCCTTGTGGCGGAAGTGCAGCATCGTCTCGAAGTGGCCGTACAGGCTCATGCGCTCGGCGGTCGTGTTGCCCACGAGAGCGATCCGTTCGCCATTCGCGAATTCCAGCGGCAGTTTGCTCGCGGTGAGCGCCGGCTTCTTTGGCCGAGGTGCCGGCTTGAGGATTTCACCGACCGGCTTCGATTCGGCTTTCTTGGCCTGTGATTGAACGTCACCGCCGGTGCAAAACACGAGGGCAATCATCGCGGAGGCCGTCGCCGCGAATCGCACGTTGCAGAGATTGGACAATGCCATATCGAATTCCTTCGATCATCGGAACGAGTTCGCGTCAACACTCGAATTCTAGTCCGCGTGGCTCAGATCGACCATTTTTCGCCTCTGTGGGTAGGGCTGAGTTGCTTTCTAGAAGAACCGTTGCCATGACCCGGCCCCTTGTTTCGTTTCTGGGCGGCGTCTAAGATTTGTCTGCCTCTGCGGTGTTCGTGACGGGCGTTTGTCTTTCGGTGAACCTACAAAACCGTCTCGGGGGCCTTCTCAAAACGGCCGCGGCCTGCAAGCCCATCCCGCCCCGCGAGGGTCGGATTGTAATGGGATCCAGCAATCGGGCGTGAGGTCTCCACTTCAAGGACGGGTTCCCGGAGGTTGTCCCGGACGGCACAGGTGGAGGTTTTTTCTTTTTTGGGCGAGTTTCTTCATCGATTATTCATCGGTGACTTAGGCCGCGAACGGGAAAGGCTTTGCGTCGAGTTTGCACTGTCAGGAATCGGGCGAGATTTCGCGCGATTCGACTTGACGAACAGTTTTCGGCGAGAGCTAATTAATCGGAACGACTGATATTTCAGGCATAATCGTCGCAATCCCACTGACAGTCCCTTGTCGGAACATTCCGCTTGCCCCATTGCGTGGGATCGTTAATCTACTGCCGTGTAACCGATCAAATCGTTCTCGCACCGGAGTTCAAGGGATGTCGGAATCGATCCTACCAGATCGCCTTCGCGGAACTTCCCCAGACTCGATTCGCACCGCCGCGGGGTTCCGCCGGGGTGCTCTCTTCAGGCGTCTCCTCTCTCTTTGGAATTGACCGCATAGCGCCGCCGCCAGGCCGCACCCGGTCGTCGGCGACACGATTCACCACGGCTCAGGCAAACGCAACCCCACGCCGCGCACGGATGCGCGGCGGGCACGGATGCTCACCCCCGACATCGGCAAAACGCTTTCGCCGATGTCGAGGACGGGTTGCGCCGTCGATGCCAGCCGTGGGACCGACGCAAGGACGCGTCGGTCGGCCCGGCCCGCTTCACGGATGAAGCGGGCCGGGATTTATTCAGCTCGGCAACAGGTCTTTCACCGCGTCTTTTTCTTCGAGTAGCTCGGACAAAGTCTTGTCGAACGCGGCTCGGCCGAAAGCGTCGAATTTCAACCCTTCGACGACTTTCCAATTCATCGACCCGTCGACGGTTACCGGGTAGCCGAACACCAGACCCTCCGGTACGCCGTATTCTCCGTTCGAGACGATAGCCGCGCTCGTCCAGTCGCCGGTGGTGGTGCCGGTGACGAACGTCTTGACGTGGTCGATGGCCCCGTTCGCCGCGGAGAGTGCCGAACTCAAACCCCGCGCTTTGATGATCGCCGCCCCGCGATTCTGGCACTGCGGGACGAACGCCGTTTCGAGCCAAGTGCGATCCGTAATGACCTCGGTCGCAGGCTTGCCGCCGATTTTGGCGTTGGTAAAGTCCGGAAACTGCGAGTTGGAGTGATTCCCCCAGATCGTCGCGCAGGTGACCGTTTCGTTCGGGACACCCGCTTTGACGGCGAGGGCCGAAACGGCGCGGTTGTGGTCGAGCCGGGTCATGGCGTGCCAGCGATCCCGCGGGATGTCCTTACCGTTGTGGTAGGCGACCAAGCAGTTCGTGTTGCACGGATTGCCGACGACGAGGATACGCACGTCCGACGCAGCCTTCGCCGCGAGGGCTTTACCTTGGCCGACGAAAATACGGCCGTTCAAACTGAGCAAATCTTTGCGCTCCATCCCCGGCCCGCGCGGTGCGGCGCCGACCAGCAGGGCCCAGTTCACGCCGTCGAAAGCTTTGCTGGCATCGTCGGTGACAATGACGTCGGCGAGCGTGCTAAAGCCGCAGTCGAGGAGTTCCATCGCGTTGCCTTCGGCGATGTCCATCGGCTGGCGGGCGCTGGGGTTCGGGGGCGTCCAATCCGGCTTGCGCGGGATTTCCAGCAAACTCAGGATCACTTTGGTGGTCGGGCCGAAGACTTCGCCCGAGGCCAGCCGGGCCAGCATCGCGTAGGAGACGTTGCCGCCGGCCCCGGTCACCGCCACTTTGATCGTCTTCGACATCGTCGGTACTCCCGCAGTTTGGGAAAAAGGCGTTTCAGTTGGAATAGCGAAGGCGCAGTGGGGTGGCTTTACAAATCATCTTCGCTCAGGGAATCCTGTGCGGCGTTGCGGACTCGGTGGATGGTCGAAGTGGCATCGTCGAAGCTGTAGAGGATCCGATATACGATTCCGCGATAACGGCGGACGAGTCTCTCGCGGAGATCGACACCCGGCAGCGACATTTCCTCGCACAAAGGATACCGATCCGGCTGATCGAGCAGTTCGATCATGGCTTTCCCAATTGCTTTTTGCCAGCGAGTAGCAGCCAGTGAGGAATAGCCCACCCGCAGCCACTCCAAGGTGTGGTCAAGGTCTCGATAGGCATTGCGAGTCAGGATGAGTTCCCATGTCATCAGTCGAATTCCGGGACGGGGAGTTTGTGTTTGATGGCGAGTTCTCGCATCGCGACCTCGAACGGAATCACACGCCCCGCCCTCATGTCCTCGACGGACTCTCGGATCAGTTCGATTTCCTTCTCCCGGTCGTACGGAGCCATCGGGTGTGGGTACTCGAAGACTTCGTCTTCGTCGAGTTGCAGCTTGACTTTGCTCCCGTCCGGCCACATGACCAGCTGGTCGAATTCGACCCGGCCATTCAAAACTGTTCCCGTGATGGCCATCTCTATCTCCTGAGGGTTGACATAATTGTACCCCGTCCGCAGCGCACTCGACAGTGGAGCGTCGAACCATACCTTAGACTCCAGCGATGCCCCGACTGGGCGGCTATCGGTTGGGCCGGGTTGTGTCCCGGCCACGGGCCGCGACGCGGGTATTTCGCACGGGAGCAAGATTACGATGGCCGCGGTCAAGATCGGTATCAACGGGTTCGGGCGCATCGGTCGCTTGGTGTTCCGGGCGCTCGTCGAGCAGGGCCTACTCGGTAAAGAATTGGACGTCGTCGCGGTGAACGACCTCGTCCCGGCAGACAACCTCGCTTACCTCTTGAAGTACGACTCGACGCAAGGCGGGTTCAAAGGCGAAGTCCGCAGCGAGAAATCAAGCCCGTCGGTCGCGGAAGACGACGTGCTCATCGTCAACGGGCACAGAATCAAGTGCCTCGCCGTCAAGGAAGGCCCGGCGGCATTGCCATGGGGCGAACTCGGCGTCGAATACGTCATCGAGAGCACCGGCCTGTTCACCGACGCCGACAAGGCGATGGGGCACATCAAAGCCGGGGCGAAAAAGGTTATTATCTCGGCCCCGGCCAAGGGCGAAGACATCACCATCGTGATGGGCGTGAACCACGAGAAGTACAACCCGAAAGCCCACACCATCATCAGCAACGCGAGTTGCACGACGAACTGTCTGGCGCCGGTCGTCCACGTGCTGCTCAAGGAAGGTTTCGGCGTCGACGAAGGGCTGATGACGACCGTACACAGCTACACGGCCACGCAGAAGACCGTCGACGGGGCCAGCAAGAAAGACTGGAAAGGCGGCCGGAGCGCGGCGATCAACATCATCCCCAGCGGCACCGGCGCCGCCCGGGCCGTGGGCTTGGCCATCCCCGAAGTGAAGGGCAAACTCACGGGCATGTCGTTCCGCGTGCCGACGCCGACCGTCAGCGTCGTCGACCTCACCGTGAAGACGGTCAAGGAGACGAGCTACAAAGAAATCTGCGCGGCGATGAAGCGCGCCTCCGAAACATACATGAAGGGCATCCTCGCGTACACGACCGACGAAGTCGTGAGCAGCGACTTCATCCACGACAATCACAGCAGCATCTTCGACGCGGGCAGCGGCATCGAACTCAACAGCAAGTTCTTCAAGCTGATTTCGTGGTACGACAACGAATGGGGCTACAGCAACCGCTGCGTCGACCTGGTGAAGTACATGATTTCGAAGAGTTAAATTCTGAGGTGTGTCATGCTGACTTCGAGCGACGTGCAGTCTCGTCTCCGTGAAATACCTTTCACACCGTTCCGCATCGTGACTTCGGCCGGGACCAGTCACGACGTTTACCATCCGGATATGGTCATCGTCGGCAGGCGCTTTTTGATTGTCGGCACTCCGAGTACCGAGGAGCCGAGCCAAGCGGAATTGGTCACGCGTGTCTCAGTTCTCCACATCGCGGAACTGCAAGACGTTCCGCCTGTTCACAGCCGATAACGATAACCACCCCGGGAAATCTAGTGCCCAAAAAGACCCTCACCGACCTCGGCGACCTCTCCGGTAAACGGGTCCTCGTCCGCGTCGATTTCAACGTGCCGCTCGACAAGAAGACCGGCGCTGTGAAGAACGACCGCCGGATCAAAGGCGCGTTGCCGACGATCCAAGCTCTGCTGAAGGCCGGGGCATCCGTCGTGGCGATGAGCCACCTCGGCCGACCGGAGAAGGCGACTCCCGAAGAACGCGCCCATCTGACGATGGACAAAGTCGCCGCGCGGCTCGGGGAACTGCTCGGGCAACCCGTGGCCAAAGCGGGCAGCGATGTCGTCGGCCTGTCGGTGACCGCCGCGGTCGCTGCGCTGAAGCCGGGGCAAGTGATCCTCCTCGAAAACCTCCGGTTCGATCCGCGCGAGCAGAAGAACGACCCCGAGTTCGCGGCGGCCATCGCCGCCCTCGGCGACGCCTACGTCAACGACGCCTTCGGCACCTGCCACAACGACAAAGACGCGTCGATGGTCGCCGTCCCGGCGGCGCTCAAAGCCGCGGGCAAACCCCGCGCGGTGGGTTTGCTCGTCGCCAAGGAATTGGAGATCATCCACGGGTTGATGACGGGGCCGAAACAACCGGTGCTCGCCGTGATGGGCGGGGCGAAGGTATCCGATAAAATCGCGTTCATTAACGCCCTGTTGCAAAAAGTCGATGCGCTACTCATCGGCGGCAAGATGGCCTACACCTTCTTAAAGTCGCGGGGGATCGATGTCGGCAGCACCCGCGTCGCGGCCGAGGAACTCGAAGCCGCCAAGCCGTTGCTCGGATTTGTCGGCGGGAAGATCACGTTGCCGGTCGATTACCTCGCCGCGAAATCGGACGACTTGACCGCGACGAAAATCTTCGAAGGGAACATCGACGCGGGCTACGAAGGAGTCGACATCGGCCCGAAGACCCTCGCGCTGTTCTCGGAGAAGATCGCCGATGCGGGGACGGTCATTTGGAACGGTCCGGTCGGTTGGTTCGAGCAACCGGCGTTCAGTGCCGGCACCAAGGGCATCGCCGCGGCGATGGCGGCGAGTTCGGCCGTCACCGTCGTCGGAGGCGGCGAGACGGCCGAAGCCGTCGAGCAGTTCGGCTTCGATTCAAAAATGACGCACGTGAGCACCGGCGGCGGTGCGTTCTTGGCGTTTGTCGAAGGGAAAAAATTCCAATCGCTCGCCCAAATCGATGATCAGTGAGGTGCCCGAGGTGAGTGTCATGTCGACGGTAGAGCGGACAAAACGCGGCATCCCGGAGGGCCTTTGGCTCCGTTGCCCCCAGTGCAAAGCCACGATCTTCCGCAAGGAAGTCGAGGCGCGGCTGAATGTCTGCCCCGAGTGCGACCACCACTTCTACGTCTCGGCGCGCGACAGGCTGCTCCAACTCCTCGACGAAAATAGTTTCGAGGAGATGGACGCCGACCTGCGCCCGGTCGACACACTCGGGTTCGTCGATAGCCAGCCGTACGCCAAGAGGATCGTCGAACAGCAGAAGAAAACGGGCCTCGGCGACGCGGCCGTGTGCGGGACCGGCTTCATCCGCGGCCGCGGTGTCGTGCTCGGCATCACCGACTTCGCCTTCATGGCCGGCAGCATGGGGGCCGTCGTCGGCGAGAAACTCGCCCGCGCCGCCGAAAAAGCGGCCGATCTCAGACGCCCGCTGATTTTCGTCTCCGGTTCCGGCGGCGGCGCCCGCATGCAAGAAGGGATCTTGTCCCTGATGCAGATGGCCAAGGTGTCAGCGGCCTTGGCTCGGTACCACCAAGCGGGTGGGCTGTACCTCTGTATTCTCACGAACCCGACGATGGGTGGCGTCGCCGCGAGTTGGGCCTTCCAAGGCGACATCACCATCGCCGAACCGAAAGCGATGATCGGTTTCGCCGGGGCCCGCACGATCAAGAACACCATCCGGCTCGAATTGCCCGACGGCTTCCAGACCAGCGAATTTCTGCTCAAGCACGGCTTCGTGGACCGCATCGTCTCCCGCCGCGACATCCGCACCGAAGTCTCGCGCATCATCGACTATTGCGAAATCCAATAAGACGAACCCGTTGGTTCCGCTGTCAATAGGGGCGCGCACCGTGGGATTGCTCGACGGATTCAAAAAGCTGTTCGCCAAAGGGGACGGCTCCAAGCGGCGGAAAGTCATCACCCTCGCCAAGCGGTTCGATCTCCAAGGCCGCACGGGCCAAGGGAGTATGTCCAAGGTCTGGAAGGCGTACGACCGCGAGCTCGGCCGGGTCGTCGCCCTCAAAGTCCTCGACAAAGCCAAGACGATCAAATTCGAGGAGAAGTTCAAGCTGCAGGGTTTGAAAAAGCCCCCGGAAGGGGAGATCTGCGAGAGTCTCCGGCACGACAACATCGCCAAGACGTTCGAGCACGGCCTGACTAATATCGGCGAGCCGTACTTGGTGCTCGAATGGATCGAAGGGCTGGGTCTGAACTATCTGATCGAAAACAAGCACCAGCAATTGCTGGGTAATCGGATCAATTTCATCGGCCAACTTTGCGATGCTATCGACTACCTCCACGGTCAGAAGTACCTGCACCGCGACCTTTGCCCGCGGAACGTCATGGTCTCGAACGAAGGGGTCGTCAAGCTCATCGATTTCGGCCTGACGATCCCGTACACGCCGCCGTTCTGCCAACCGGGCAATCGCACAGGCACGGTCGACTATTTGGCGCCCGAGGTCATCAAGCGCTCGACGACCGACCACCGCGTCGACATGTTCGCTCTCGGCGTCACCGCGTTCGAACTCTTCACGGGGTTGCTCCCGTGGGAAAAATCGGCCGCGTCCGAAGAGACGCTCCGCCGGCATTTGAATACGCCTCCGCGAAATGCGCAGGACTTGCGGCCCGACCTCGACGACGAGATCGGCCGCGTGCTGATGAAGTCGATCGAGCGCGACAAGATGAAACGCTACGCGTCGGCCAAGGATTTCAAAGAAGCGTTGGCCAAGTTGCGAAAACAAGACTATTGACCGCGCGCCGCCCAACTCGCCGCGACGACCGCGGCGGTTTCGACCCGCAAAATTCGCGGGCCGAAACTCAATTCGAGCCATCCGGCTCGTTTCGCCGAATCGATCTCCGCATCGGTGAAACCCCCCTCCGGACCGACGGCGAATACTGAATCACTCACGCGTGGGTTCGGAGTAGCTCTTCCGGGTCCGGTATGCAGAATCCACTTCGAACACTCCGACCCCTCACAGGGCCGGCTCGCCAAGAAATCCTGCAGTGACATCGGCTTGTCAATCGCCATCAATCTGTTCCGGCCGCATTGCTTGCTCGCCTCGATGACGGCCCGTCGGCACTTCTCGATTTTTTCGACCCGCGGGTTTGCGATCGAACGCGCCGTCATCAGGGGCACGAAACGCGTCGCACCCACTTCGACGAGCTTTTCAATGAGGTAATCGAGCCGGTCCGCTTTGGGAAGAGCCGAACCGACCACAACGGAGAAGGGCGACTCGCGATCCGATTCGATGCGGGCCGTCACTCGCAAGATGACCTGCTTCTTTCCGACCGAAACGATCTCGGCCGGGTACTCGGCCCCATCGCCGTTGAATAGTACGACCGCATCGCCCGACCCGAACCGGCGCACGGTTCCGAGGTGGTGCGCTTCCGGCCCGTCGAGTGCGAATTCGCCGGGTGCCAGCGGCGCGTCGGTGAAGAATCGGTCGGCCATCTCCTCGAACTACCCCTTGCGCCCTTTTCCCTTGTAGGTCTGCTGTTCCGTCAGCACCAAGTCCATGTAGACATCGTGCGGGGCGACGGGGATTTTCGGGAAGACCTGGCACTCGAACGAGAGCGCGATCAGTGGGACTTCCGGGCGGATACGCGACAGCAATCGGTCGTAGTACCCTTTGCCTTGGCCCAAGCGACCGCCCATCG